>CAYRAE010000252.1:0-5867 GCA_964422175.1 uncultured Luteitalea sp.
CGCGCCTGATAGACCTGATAGAACCGCTCCGCCATGTCGCTGGCAGGCGGGCAGTCCAGCAGTCGACGCCCACCGCTCGTCAACGTGAAGCCGACCGACGGCGAGCCCAGCGCGAGCTGCGTCATGAGCTTGGACACCTGCGCCGCTTCAGCGGATTCGGCTTTCAGGAACTTCCGTCGCGCGGGCAGGTTGTAGAAGAGGTCGCGCACCTCGATGGTGGTGCCTTCCGGCGCGCCCACGTCATGCGACGCCGCGAGCTGCCCACCGTCGATGCGCAGCTCGAACCCCGTCAGCGCTCCGCGTGCACGCGTGCGCAGCGTGAAGTGCGAAACGGACGCGATGCTGGGCAGTGCTTCGCCACGGAACCCCAGAGTACGGATACCGTCGAGGTCCGAGGCAACGCGGATCTTGCTCGTCGCATGCCGATGCACGGCCAGGCGTGCATCCTCCGGCGACATCCCCTCTCCATCGTCTTCGACGCGGATGAGACCACGTCCGCCTTGCTCGATGGCCACGACCACGCGGCGCGCGCCGGCATCGAGTGCGTTCTCGACCAGTTCCTTGACGACGGAGGCGGGACGTTCGACGACCTCACCAGCCGCGATCTGGTTGGCGAGAGCCGTAGGAAGAATCGCGATATTCACTGTGTGAGGGCCGGAAGCCGATGGGTCGGGCCGACATCCGAAGGCCGAAGGCCGAAGGCCCAAGGCCCACGGCCCAAGCCCCAAGGCCCAACTGATTGTGAGGGGCGAGCATGGCGCCCGCCCCTCCGTAGAAACAGCTTACTTACGCGAAGCCGCGATGGCCGCCTGCGCCGCCGCGAGCCGCGCGACGGGCACGCGGAACGGCGAGCAGCTCACGTAGTCGAGTCCGAGCACGTCGCAGAACTTGACCGAGTCGGGCTCGCCACCGTGCTCGCCGCAGATCCCCAGCTTGATGCCCGGACGCGTCTGCCGGCCCTTCTCGACGGCGATGCGCATCAGCACGCCGACGCCGGACTGGTCGATGGTCGCAAACGGGTTGCGCTTGACGATCTCGGCTTCCTCGTAGTGCGGGAGGAACGAGCCCGAGTCGTCGCGCGACATGCCGAGCGTGGTCTGCGTGAGGTCGTTGGTGCCGAACGAGAAGAACTCCGCCGTCTCGGCGATCTCGTCGGCCGTGATCGCGCCGCGCGGCACCTCGATCATGGTGCCCACGCTGTAGGCGATGGTGGTCTTGCGCTCGGCCTGCACCTTGCGCGCCACCTCGTGGACGAGCGCCACCTGCAGGTCGAGCTCCTTCTTGAAGCCGACGAGCGGGATCATGATCTCCGGCTTCGCCTTGTAGCCCTTCTTGTTGGCGTCTGCCGCCGCCTCGAACACCGCGCGCGCCTGCATCGCGGTGATCTCGGGGTAGCGGATGCCGAGACGGCAGCCGCGGAAGCCGAGCATCGGGTTGAACTCGTGCAGCTCGTGCACGCGCTGCTGCACCTTCTCCACCGTGATGCGCATCTTCTTCGCGAGGTCGCGCTGCTGATCCTCGGTGTGCGGCAGGAACTCGTGGAGGGGCGGATCGAGGAAGCGGATCGTCGCCGGGTACCCCTTCAGCTCCTTGAAGATGCCGAAGAAGTCCTCGCGCTGGTACGGCAGCAGCTTGGCGAGCGCCGCTTCACGCACCTCGAGCGACTCGGCGAGAATCATCTCGCGCATCGCGTCGATACGGTCGCCCTCGAAGAACATGTGCTCGGTACGCGTGAGCCCGATGCCCACGGCGCCGAACGCGATGGCGTTGCGCACCTGCTCCGGCGTGTCGGCGTTGGTCCGCACGCTCATGCGCGTGGCGTCGGCACACCACTTCATGAGCTGCGCGAAGTTCTTGTAGGTGCGGCCCTTCTTCGCGTCCTTGTCGTTGGCGAGCAGGCCGGCGATGACTTCCGACGCGCCCGTCTCGATGTGGCCGGCGTACACCTCACCGGCCGTGCCGTCGATCGAGAGCCAGTCGCCTTCCTTGAACGTCCGGCCGTCGACCGTCAGCGTGCGCTTGTCGTAGTCGATCTGCAGCGCGGCGGCGCCGCACACGCAGACCTTCCCCATCTGGCGCGCCACGAGTGCGGCGTGCGACGACACACCGCCGCGGGCCGTGAGGATGCCCTCGGCCGCGATCATGCCGCGCAGGTCTTCCGGCGACGTCTCGACGCGGACGAGCAGGACCTTCTTGCCCTTCGCCGCGGCCTCCACGGCGCGATCGGCGTTGAAGTACACCTCTCCAGACGCCGCGCCGGGGCCGGCAGGCAAGCCCCTGGCGATGACCGCGGCCTTCTTCACCGCGACGCGATCGAAGATCGGTGCGAGCACCTGATCGAGCTGGTCGGCCGGCACGCGCGTGACGGCCGTCTTCCAGTCGATGAGCCCTTCCTTCACCATCTCCGTCGCGATGCGCACCGCGGCCACGCCCGTGCGCTTGCCGTTGCGCGTCTGGAGCATGTAGACGGTGCCCTCCTGGATCGTGAACTCGAAGTCCTGCATGTCCGTGAAGTGCCGTTCGAGCACCTTGCGGATGCGATCGAGCTCCTTGTAGGCCTTCGGCATCTCCCTGGCGAGCTGCGCCACGGGCTCCGGCGTGCGCACGCCGGCCACCACGTCTTCACCCTGCGCGTTGATCAGGAACTCGCCGTAGAAGACCTTCTCGCCGGTCGCGGGGTCGCGCGTGAACGCCACGCCCGAGCCCGAGTTGTCGCCGGTGTTGCCGAACACCATCGCCTGCACGTTCACCGCCGTGCCCCACTCGGCCGGGATGTTGTACTTGCGGCGATAGACGATCGCGCGGTCGTTCATCCAGGAGCCGAACACGGCGCCCGCGGCGCCGCGCAGCTGCTCCCACGGATCGGACGGGAACGCCTTGCCCGTGCGCTCCTTCACCAGCTTCTTGAAGAGGACGATGATCGCCTTGAGGTCGTCGGCGCTGAGCTTGTTGTCCTCGAGTTCGCCGTTGCCGTACGTCTCGTGCTTGTAGTGCTCCAGCACGCTCTCGAACGGCTCGTGATCCTCACCCGGCCGCTTCTGCACGCCGAGCACCACGTCGCCGTACATCTGGACGAAGCGGCGGTAGCAGTCCCATGCGAAGCGCGGGTTCTGCGTCGCCTTCTCGAGCGCCACCACCGTCTCGTCGTTGAGACCGAGGTTGAGGATGGTGTCCATCATGCCCGGCATCGAGTCGCGTGCGCCGGAGCGGACGGCCACGAGCAGCGGGAACTTCTTCGCGTCCCCGAACTTGTAGCCCATGATCTTCTCGATCTTCGCGACACCCTGCTGCAACTGGCCTTCGAGCGCCGCCGGATAGGTGCGCTTGTTGGCGTAGTAGTACGTGCAGACCTCTGTCGTGATCGTGAACCCCGGCGGCACGGGCAGCCCGATGCGCGCCATCTCGGCGAGGTTGGCACCCTTGCCGCCGAGCAGTGGCTTCATCGACCCGTTACCGTCGGCCTTGCCGGCGCCCCAGCTGTACACGTACTTGTCCGCCCTGGCAGACGACGCCTTGGCGCGCGACGCGGGCTTGCGCGCGGCTACCGTGCGCGAGGCGGCCTTCCGGGCGGGCGCGGCCTTGCGGGCCGGGGTGGACTTCCGGTTGGCGGGACGCGCGGTCTTGCCCTTGGGCGAGGCGGCGCGGGCGGCTTTCTTGGCCATGTACGCTATGACTCCTGTTGTGCGTGGGTGAATGCGGGGCGCGTCAGGCCTGCGGTCCCGCGATGGAAGACAAGTCGGCGATGGCGCGCACGGTGTCGCGCAGGTCGGCCAGCAACGCCAGGCGCGCCTGCCGCAGCGCGGCGTCATCGACCATCACGAACACATCGGTGAAGAACCGATCGACGACCGGCCGCAGCGCGGCGACGTCCTGAAGTGCCCGCGTGTAATCGGCCTCCGCCACCGCCGCGGCGATGGTGGTCCGGCGTGCCGCGAGCGCATCGGCCAGCGCCAGTTCCGACGGCTCGACGAGCGCCGCGCGAATCGCGGCGATGTCGCGACTGCCGGCCTCGGCCACCGGCACGTCCTTGACGATGTTGGTGGCGCGCTTGAAGAGTACGGCGAGTGGCTCGAAGTCGGCCGACGGGCGTACGGCGCGCAAGGCGTCGAGCCGCTGCCGCACCGACAGCGGCGAGAGTCCCGCTACCCCCTGCCCCTCGGGCAGGACCGCCGCGATCTCGTCGGCGCGGTAACCGCGCTTCTCGAACAGGAACCGCAGGCGATCGACGATGAAGGTGCCCAGCGCGGTCATGGCCGCCGGGTTCTCGGCCACGCCCTGATCGGCATACGCGCGCTGCGCCGCCGCGAGGATGCCGTCGAGCGCCACCTGCCGCGTCACACCGCCGACCTCGGGGAGATCGACGAGCACCTTGACCAGGCCCTGCGCGGCGCGCCGCAGCGCGAACGGATCGCGCGTGCCCGTCGGCTGCTCGCCCGCGGCGAACAGCCCCACCAGCGCGTCGACCTTGTCGGCCACCGACACGGCCGCCCATGTCAGCGCGGCATCGCCGAGCTGCGCGGCACCGGGTGCCTGCTGCGCCTCGACGCCCACCGGCTGGTACTGGTGATAGATCGCTCTCCAGACACCGGCGCCGAGCCCGTCCTCGCGTGCGTAGATCCCGCCCATCTGGCCCTGGAGCTCGGTGAACTCGCGCACCATGTCCGTGGTGAGATCCGCCTTGGCGAGCCGGCCCGCCGTTCCCGCATCGTCGGCCTGCGCGGCAGTGCCACCGAACGCCTCGGCGACGATCCAGCGCGCCAGCGTATCGAGCCGGGCCGCCTTGGCGGCGTAGCTGCCGAGCGCCTTGTGGAACAACAGGGTGTCGAGGCGCGCCAGTTTGGCCGAGAGCGGCGTGCGTCTATCGGCATCCCAGAAGAAGCGTGCGTCGCGCAGGCGAGCCGTCAACACGCGCTCGGCGTTGATCGCGATCTTCTGCGGCTGCTCCACCTCGATGTTGGTGACGGCCAGGAACGCCGGCAGCAGCTTCTGCTGGTCGTCCAGCACCGGGAAGTAGTGCTGGTGATGAATCATCGTCGTCGAGAGGACCTCGTCGGGCAACGAGAGGAACTCCGGCGGGAACACACCCGCCACGACCGAGGGGTACTCGACGAGGTCGGCGACTTCGTGCAGCAGCGAGGCATGCGAGGCGACGCGTCCGCCGAGCCGGCGGGCGTGTGCGTCGAGCTCGCGCACGAGACGATCGTGACGCTCCGAGTGCTCCAGCAGCACGAAGTGCTCGCCGAGCCGCTGCTTGTAGTCGCTGACGCTGCGGACCTTCACCGACCGGCCGGGACGGCCGCTCATCGCGAGGAACCGGTGCCCGTAGGTCACTGCGCCCGATCGCACGTCCTGCACGAGGCTCGACTGCGCGCCGGGATTGCGGCGGATGACGAACGGCACCACGCGTCCGCCGAACAGGAACAGCAGCCACCGGACCGGACGGCCGAACGTGAACTCGCCCCTGCCATCGTCGAGCCACGCGTCCCAGCGCATCTGCTTCGGGAACGAGAGGTCACGCAACGTGGCGCCGAGCACGTCGGGCAGCACGTCGACAGCGGCGCGGCCGCGCTCGCGTTTGACGACCGACAGATACTCACCTTTCGGCGTGGTGACGCGCGACAGGTCGCCGACTTCGACGCCGTACTTGCGTGCGAAGCCCACGGCGGCCGGCGTGGGCGTGCCGTCGGCCGCGAACGCCGCAGACACGGCGGGCCCGCTCACGTTCTCTTCCAGATCCGACTGGCGCTCCGACACGCGCGTGACCCAGGCCGTGAGGCGACGCGGGGTGGCGCTGCTCTCGACGGGGCCATCGGTGGTGAGCCGGAAGTCGGCCAGGCGCTGGGTCACGCGTTGCGCCAGGTGCTCGG
>CAYRAE010000253.1:0-5850 GCA_964422175.1 uncultured Luteitalea sp.
ACGCCGCGACGGCCGAGGCCATCGTCTCGACGTTCATCGAGGCGGTGGTGGCGCCTGGCGTTGACGCAGACGCGCTGGCGATCCTCGCGAAAAAGGCGAACCTGCGCGTCGTGACGGCCGACTTCGACGCGTTGGCCGCGACCGACTCGCTCGAATGGCGATCGATCCTGGGGGCCACTCTGGTACAGCAGCGTGACCGCGTGACGGAGGCGCGCGACCCGTGGGGGCCCGACGGCGACCTGAAGGTCGTGACGCGCCGCCAGCCGACGGCAGAGGAGTGGCAGGCGCTGCGCTTCGCGTGGCGCGTGTGCGCGCACGTGAAGTCGAACACCATCCTCTTCGCCTCGGCCGACAGGACGCTCGGCGTCGGCGCGGGACAGATGAGTCGGGTGGACTCAGTGAAGGTCGCGATGATGAAGGCGGGCGAGGGCAACCTGAAGGGCTCCGTCGTCGCGTCCGACGCGTTCTTCCCGTTCAGGGACGGCCTTGACGCCGTGGCGGCCGCAGGCGCCACGGCCGTCGTGCAGCCTGGCGGGTCGGTCCGCGATCAGGAAGTGATCGACGCCGCCGACGAGCACGGCCTGACCATGGTCTTCACGGGGCGCAGGCACTTCAGGCATTGATTGGCAGGACAAGAGTCTGCGCGTGAACGGAATATTTCCCATCGAACGACGCCCGGCGCGCACGATCGCTCGATACTCGTGCTGGCATCTTGTTTGCTGTGTATAGGGGGGAGACGGCGGGAAACGCTCCCCTTCCCGCTGGACTCAGACGAGGTTCGGGATGATCAAGCAGACTTTGTGTGCAATCGCAATCGTGGCGGGACTCTGCGTGGCGGCACCGGCATCAGCCGACGTGCTGAGCGTGGGTGATTTCGTCGAGTTCGACCAGATTCAGAACACGACCCCGCAGGGCGGTGGCCCCTTCAAGCTTGTCGCGCCAGAGGATACGTGGACGACGTTCTGCCTCGAGATGGGCGAGTTCATCAACTACAACGACAAGTTCTATGTAAGGGCCATCACTGACAGGACGACATCGAGAGACGTCGCGATCACGACCGACACCAAGGCGATCTACCACTACTTCCGCACCGAAAATACGCTCGGGTGGTTGGGTGCCGACGTGCAGTACGCGATCTGGTCCCTCGAAGGACACACAGTTTCGCTCTCTGCCGGCGCGCAGAACATCCTGGATTGGTACACGGGCCTTGGATCTGGCGGATACGACTTCAAGGGCGACCAAGTGTACGTGGTGCAGCTGTTGAAGGCGGACATGACGTCGCCCGCGCAGGATCAGCTGATGATCACGTTCAAGAGTGTCCCCGAGCCTGGCTCGATGCTGCTCGTCGGCCTCGGCCTTCTCGCCTCGGGCGCCGCCGCCCGCCGCCGCCAGCGCGCCGCATAGCTGTCCGTCCTGTGCGCCAGGGGCTGAAATCCCTGGCCTCCATCCCCGTGAATTCGCATCGGTGTAGGGGCGACGCATGCGTCGCCCCTATGACTGTGCGCGGACGACTGCAGGGGCCGGGCTCGGAGAGCCGGCTCTACCTACTGCTGCGTACCGTACGCGCCGGGCTTACCCGGCCCGTCGACCGGCCCGCCGGGATACCTCCTACGCGAACTTGTCGCGCAGCTGTGACTGCGTGACGGCGACCGCGCCGAAGTGGCTGACGGCGATGCCGGCGGCCACTGCCGCGATCTGTGCGGCTTCGACGAGCGAGGCCTGTGCCGCTGTTGCGAGCGCGAGCGTGCCGATCACCGTGTCTCCAGCGCCGGTGACGTCGGCGACCTCGATCGCCGTCGACGCGAAGTTCGCCTCGACCGCCGGTGTCACGGTCCCGTCGAGCACCCACATGCCGTGCTCGCCACGCGTGATGACCACCGACGCGCATTGCAGGCGATCCCGCAGCCGCCGCGCCGCCGCCCGCGCCTCATCGTCGGTGCGCACGCGCGCGTGCGTGGCCGTCTCGGCTTCGAGCTGGTTGGGCGTCACGAGCGCGACGCCGCGATACAGATCGAGGTGCGGGATCTTGGGGTCCACGAGCACGGGCACGTCACGCGTACCAGCGCTCGCCGTCACCGCCGCCATCGTCTCCGCCGTGACGGCGCCCTTGAGGTAGTCGGACACGAGGATCGCATCGGCGTGTGCCGCGCGATCGGCGATCGCGCGCGCGAGTTGCTGCGCCACGCTGCCACCGACGTCGGTGTCTGCCTCGAAGTCCACTCGCGCCACCTGTTGCTGACGCTGCGTCACGATCCGCAACTTCCTCGTCGTCGGGCGGGTCGTGTCCGTGATCACGCCCGTGGCGTCGACGCCGCCCGCCGCCAGCCGATCGCGCAACTGCGCCGCAGACTCATCGTCACCCACGACGCCGATCAACGAGACGGTGGCCCCGAGCGCGGAGAGGTTCATCGCGACGTTGGCCGCGCCGCCGGGCCGATGGTCGTCGTGGTCGTATTCGACGATGGGCACGGGGGCTTCGGGGGAGAGGCGCTGCACGCGGCCGAAGAGGAAGTGATCGAGCATCACGTCGCCCACCACCACCACGTGACGCCCCGAGAACGCGTCGAGGATCGCGCGCGCGCGTCCTGGCAGGAGGAGTCGTCCGCTCACTGATGCCGGCGGCTCACGAATGTCCGGGGACCGACTCCGGCCGCTCCGCCGCGAAGGGCAGGGTGAGGATCACCAGCAGCAGCATGAGGAACTCGGAGTCGCCGAAGTTGTACTCGAAGAAGCCCGCACCGAGCATCGCGACCAGGCATGACAGGGCGCCGGCGGCGAGCGCGCGCGTCACGCCCGTGCGGTGCTGGACGCGTTGATAGAGGTCGCGCGCCACGGTGATCACGAACCAGAGCCACACGAACAGCGCCGGCAGGCCGCGCTCGGCGGCGATCTGCATCGGCACGTTGTGCAGGTGGACGTTGAGCGGCTGCACGGACTCGGGCACGCGGTACATCTGGTAGACGGCCTTGACCTGGTCGGGGCCGACACCCGTGAGCGGATGGTCCTCGACCATCGCCGCGCCCGACTTCAGCATCGCCACGCGATCGCGATTGGTCGGATCCTGGAGATCGAAGATCGAATAGAAGCGATCGGTGACGCTCGACGGCGCCACGACGATCGCGAGGGCCAGCGCCACGGGGATGCCCGCCACGAGCCGGCGGTCGCGCAGCGCGAGCAGCACGGCCATGCCGATGCAGAGCCCCACCCACGCGCTTCGCGTGAACGTGAGGCCGAGCGCGGCGAGGATCGCGGGCAGCACCGCCATGGGCCACATCCTGTCGTGGCGCCCGAAGAGCACGCGCGCCCCGGCGACGCACGCCACGAGCATCAACGCCCCCGAGTACGTCATGTAGTGCGTGAGCATGCCCTCCGGCCGGCGGCCGAGGTTGTCGAACTGGAGGAAGCCGTACTGGAACAGGCCGACGAGCGCGCTCGCGGCGCCCACGGCGATGATCACTGACGCGAACAGGTGTGCACGATGCCCGCGTGCCAGCCGGTACACCAGCGGCACGATCAGGAAGAGCACCAGTTGCTTGGAGTCGACGATACTCACGCCCGGATCGACGGAGGCGGTCGACGAGATGAGCGTGACGGCGGCGTACACCGCCAGCGGCCAGAAGAAGCGCGGAACGCCGAACTGCTCGTCCTCGCGCGTGACGAGGAGGGCGACCCAGCAGAGCAGGGTGAGGGCGAGCAGCACCCCCGACGCGGCCACCGACAACTGCAGCGCCGCGACGAAGCACAGGAGCACCGACAGCGAGAGGGTCTCGAGGCGGTCCATGCGTGCGGTGCGCAGTGCCGGCGCTGTCACGTCGTGCTCGACATCCTTCTCAGTCGGCATGGGCGCCTGCGGCTCGGGGCGTCAGTGCCCGTTCTGCCGCCGCGACGACCGCGTCGACGGTGATGTGCGTCAGGCACCGGAAATCGCCCGGGACACAGACGCGTTGTTCGCACGGCCGGCAGGGCAACGCCCCGACATCGACCGCCACACTCGGAACCAGCGGGTCGCGCCAGGGTGCCGACCGCACCGCCAGCGTGGGCCCGTACAGCCCCACAATCGGCGTCGTGGTGGTGGCGGCCACGTGCAGAGGCCCGCTGTCTCCGCCGATGTAGAGCGCCGCCCGGCCAATCAGGGCATGCAACTCGTCCAACGACATGTCCCCACAGGTTCGAACGGCCTCCGGGGATTCGGGCCGGCGCTCACGCACCAGACGAACCACCTCTGCGGCGGCAGCCGCCTCCGATGGTCCTGACGTCAGGATGATACGACGATTGCGGTCAACCGCCGATAGGCGGTCCGCCAACTCGACGAAGGACGGCAGTGGCCACCGGCGGAACGCGTTGCCCGCGCTCACGTGCACGACCACCAGATCCTGTCCGTTCGAGAGGCCTTCGCGCTGCATCCAGGCGTCAACCGAATCATCGGTGCCCGGCGCGTGCACCATCACCACCGGGTCGCCCGCGGGCGTCGGCGGGGCGAGACCGGGCAGCAGCGGCGCGAGCAGATCCCACTGGTTCTCCACGGAGTGGCGCGGCCGGATCTCCCGCGGCCTGGCCACCACGTCCGTGTACATCCACTCACGTCCCTGCACGGCGAACCCGATCCGGCGCGGAGTGCCGCTGAGCCAGGTGAGCCACGAGGCGCGCGGGCCGCTGTGCAGGTCGAGGACGACGTCGTACCGGTCGCGGCGGAGCCGCCGTCCCAGTGCCAGATCGTCGCGCACGCGCTGCCACCCCCGCGTCCGAGGCGCCAGGATCACCTCGTCGAGAGCCGGATGGTGACGTACGACAGGCGCCGCCGCAGGCTCGACGAGATAGGCAAGGTGCGCGTCGGGCATCGCCCGCCGCAGCGCACCGATGACTGGCGTCGTGAAGACGACATCGCCGATCAGCCGCAGTCTGACGATGAGCACGCGCACGCGGCATCATGGATCGGGTACTGCGGAATGACGAATGACGAATGACGAATGCAGGAATGCTGGGTAATGCCGCGATGCCGCAATGCCGCGATGCTGCGATGCCGCGAATGACGGATAGCGGGCACCGACACTTCGCCATGCCCGACCACGCCGCGCTGGGGGGAGTCATCATTCCGGTGCCCGGTGCCCGGTGCCCGGTGCCCGGTGCCCGGTCGTGCTGACCGGTTGCCCGTTGCCGGTTGCCCGTTGCCGGAGATAATCGACTGATGCTGTCCCTTGTCCTGTTGGCGGTGACGCTGGTGGTCCAGCCTGCACCTGCCAGTCCGGGTGGTGGCCCCGCGGCGCGTGCCGAGGCGTATCAGGCCTTTCTGGAAGCGCGGCGGCTGGAGTCCACGGGTGACGCCGCGGGAGCCATCGCGGCGCTCGAGCGGGCGGCGACGCTCGACGAATCTCCGGGGATCCTCACGGAACTGGGCCAGCTCTACGCCCGCCACGATCGCGCCGACGATGCGCGGCGCGTGGCGGAACAGGCCCTGACGCGCGACGCCGACAACGCCGACGCGCACTGGCTGCTCGGGATGCTGGGCGTGCCGGCGTCGGCGATGCAGGGCGACAGCGTGGCGCCGCGCGATCGTGCCGCTGTCGATACGGCGATCGGACACCTCGAGAAGGCCGCGGCCGGCCGCACCTACGACACCAACATCCCGATGGTGCTCGGCCGCCTGTACCTGCAGGTCGGCCGCGCAGCCGATGCCGCCACGGTCCTGCGATCGGTCTACGACGGCGACGGCGGCTCGCTCGAGACGGGGGCCCTGCTGGCGCAGGCCCTCGAGCGGACCGACAAGCGCGACGAGGCGCTCGGCGTGCTCGAGGAAGTGCTCGACGCCGAACCGCGCTACTTCCGCGCGCGCGTGCAGCAGGCCGAACTGCT
>CAYRAE010000254.1:0-1091 GCA_964422175.1 uncultured Luteitalea sp.
GACACGAGCGCGAGCCGTACGAAGCCGTCGCGCCGGTGCCGCGTGAGTGCCGTGAATGAGGGGCAATCGCTGCGAAGCGGCGCTGTCGCCAGCGCCGCTTCGGCCGATGTGCGGCAGGCTCGAGGACGTCAGATCTCCAGCCTGATCGTCGGCGTCACGTTGGGGAGGATCTTCTCGATCCTGACCGAGCCGTCCGTGTCGCGCGGCGCCTTCATGCCGTAGGCGTTGACAGGCTGGGAGCGATTGACCCAGAGCGTGTAGTACAGGTGATCGGCGCGCGGGTCGTCGGTGTTGGGGTGCAATAGAATCGTCAGGCCCAGGCTGTTCAACTGCACCCACGGCACGATCACGGACAGCAGGTCGTTGGTGAACCCGAAGTAGAACGACGGCGTCGTGTGTGGGCCGCGCGGCTCGAGGTTCCAGTCGCCCATCTCGATCGGAAAGCGCTCGCCCGCCCAGCGCCGGATGAGCGCGGCCTTCTCGTGGGTGTCGTGATCGAAGTAGAAGTGCGCGTGGTAGCTCTTGATGTCGGTGAACGCGCGCGGCTTCGCGGGCAGGCCGTTCTCGGTGCCCGGCCAGAGGCCCTGCGGCTTGGTCGTCGGCTGACTCAGCGTCGAGAGTCCCCAGGGACTCACGCCGGTGTCGGCGGGCACGTGCGGTTCGATGCGCCCGTTGAGCGCCGCGAACGCGGCCGCAGGACCCGAGGGGGCCGATGCGACAGCTGCCACCTCGGCATACGCATCATCGTCGCCCATCGTCAGGCCGACCGCCGCGGCCCCGGCACCGAAGAGGAATGACCGGCGCGTGGGCGCCAGCCAGTCGGCCCACTGCTGGTCGACTTCGGAGTTCTTCACGATCCGCTCGTTGGGGTCGATGCGAAGGTGGTCGGTGTTCACGCTTGGGGTGTCGCACATGTCACGCTCTCCTGGTCCGTCGAAACACACTCGCGAAGCAACGATGGGTACGTTGTCGCCTTCGTTGAGGGCACTCGTCTCAGCGGCAACAACAGGCGTGCGAGCAGACAGACATGGTGCATTCACTGCACCACGCGGCCACGTATCCGATCAACACCTCGTCGTGGCATAGCGCGT
>CAYRAE010000254.1:1191-5823 GCA_964422175.1 uncultured Luteitalea sp.
GCGTACCGTCGTGTGGTGATGCCACATGACTCGTCGAAGCTCGATCTCCTCCAGGGCACGCTGGATCTCATGGTGCTGCAGACGCTCCACACGCTCGGGGCGCAGCATGGGTACGGCATCGCGCGGCGTATCGAGCAGGTGAGCGGCAATGTCGTCCTGCTGAATCAGGGCACCATCTACGCGGCGCTCGTCAGGCTGCAGAACCGTGGCTGGATCGACGCCACGTGGGGTGTCTCCGACAACAACCGGCGCGCGAAGTTCTACAGCCTCACGCGGCGCGGCCAGCGCGAACTCGTCACCGAGACCACCAACTGGCAGCGCATCGCCGACGTGATGAACCGCGTGCTCGCGGCCTCAGGTGATCGCTCGTGAGGCGCGGCACGCTGCGCGAAGCGTGGCGGCGCCTCCTGGCGTCGGTGCGCGGACGCGCGCTGGACGATGACCTCGACGAGGAGCTGCGGTCGCACGTGGCGCTGGCGGCCGACGAGCACGAACGGCGCGGCGTGTTGCCGGACGAGGCACGCAGGCTCGCACTGGTGCAACTCGGTGGCGTGACCGCGGCTCGCGAACGGCACCGCGACGCACGCGCCTGGCCGTGGCTCGAGACGACGTGGGCCGACATGCGGTACGCCCTGCGCGGCCTGTGGCGCACACCAGCGTTCACGCTCGTCGTCATCGCGATGCTCGCCGTCGGGATCGGCGCCAACACCGCGATCTTCAGCATCGTCAACGCCGTGGTGCTGCGTCCTGTGCCCTTCGCGGATCCCGAACGTCTCGTGTGGCTCGAACCCGACACGACGAGGGACGGCATGAGTGCGCGCACGTATCCGGTGCGCGTGTACGAGGAGATGTCGCGCCACACCACGTCGTTCGAGGACATGACCGGCTACTTCGCGTTCTTCGGCTACGCCAGCTACACGCTGACCAGTCATGGTGACGCGGCGCGCCTCGTGGGCGTCCCCGTCGGCCCGCGCTTCTTCGACGTGCTCGGCGTGCACCCCGCGATCGGGCGCACGTTCACGAAGGAGGAACTGACGCTCAACGGACCGCGCGCGGCGCTGCTCACGCACGCGACGTGGCGGCGGATGTTCGCGGCCGATCCGGCGATCGTCGGCCAGGTCATCACCATCAGCGAAGAACCCTTCACCGTCGCGGGCGTGATGCCGGAGGACTTCGACTTCGCGTCGGTGTTCCTGCCGGGCACGCGGGTGGACATGTTCGTGCCGCTGGCGCTCGACGAGATCCGCAATGCCGGCAACACGCTGTCCGTCGTGGGCCGGCTGAAGCCGGGTGTCTCGATCGAGACCGCGCGTGCGGAGTTCGCGTCGCTGATGCCACGGCTCAACGCCGACAACCCCGATTTCGGCAATCGCAGTGCGCGACTCGTGCCGCTGTCGACGCGCGTGAACGGCCGCGTCGTGCGGTCGCTGTCCGTGCTGTGGGGCGCCGTTGGCCTCGTGTTGCTGATCGTCTGCGCGAACCTGTCGGGACTGATGCTCGCGCGGACGTCCGGCCGCGCGAAGGAGATCGCCGTGCGTCTGGCGATCGGCGCGGGACGCGCGCGCGTGGTGCGCCAGTTCCTCACCGAGAGCGCGGTGCTGTCGATCGTGGGTGCGGTACTCGGCGTTCCGCTTGCGTACTGGATTGTCGGCGCGGTGAAGTCGAGCGCGACGCTCAGCGTGCCGCTCCTCTATCGCGCTGAGGTCGATGCCACGGCGCTCGCGTTCACGATGGCCGTCGCGATGAGCGCGAGCCTGCTCTTCGGCATCCTGCCGGCGCTGCGCGTGGCCAACGGCGATCCGCAGCGGGCGTTGCGCGATCAGGCGCGCGGCTCGACGCAGGGGCGCGGGCACGTCCGCGTGCGCGCGGCGCTCGTCGTCGGACAGATCGCCCTGGCCAGCGTGCTGCTCGTCGGCGCGGGCCTGCTGCTCCGCAGCTTCCTCGAAGTGCAGGCGCGCGATCTCGGGTTCGCGCCGTCGCACGCCACGGCGCTTCGCGTGAACGTGAGCAGCCGCCTCACCGACGATGAACGGCGGGTCTTGTATGGAGAGATCACGCGACGCGTCGGCGCGCTGCCTGGCGTCGAGGCGCTCGGTCTCACCGATGCGCTGCCGCTCGATCAGAACCGCACGTGGGGCATCGGGATTCCCGGCGTCGAATTCCCGCCGGGCGACGCGCCGTTCCCGTACGTCTATCTCACGGGGCCGGGCTATCTCGACGCGATGGGCATCCCGGTACGCGCGGGCCGCGACTTCGACGAGCGCGACCAGCCTGACGCGCAGCCGGTGATCGTCCTGAGCGAGAGTCTCGCGCGAAAGGCGTGGCCGGGACTCGACGCCGTCGGACGCACGGTGCGCGCCGGCGGCAACCGCGAACGCGTGGTCATCGGCGTGGTGGCCGACGTACGGCAGACCAGTCTCGAAACGGGAGACGAGTACCAGATGTACCTTCCCGTCACGCAGGTCAGGGAGCCGTCGCCGAATCTCGTCGTCCGATCGTCACTGCCGTCCGCATCCGTTGCGGCGGCGGTCAGGATCGCCGTGCGCGATCTCGATCCGACGCTGTCGATCACGGACATCCGTCCGATGGAGACGTTCGTCGAGCGGGCGATCTCGCCGCGGCGATTCCTGGTGCTGCTGCTCGGCGGGTTCTCGATCGTCGCGCTCACGCTCGCGTGCCTCGGCATCTACAGCACCGTTGCGTACGGTGTCGGCGAACGCGTGAAGGAGTTCGGCGTGCGTATGGCGCTCGGCGCCACGGCAGGCGACATCCGCCACGGGGTGGTGCGCCAGACGCTCATCATCGCGGCGCTCGGCGTGGCGATCGGTGCCATCGCGTCGCTCGCGCTCACGCGACTGATGACGGCGCTGCTGTTCGGCACGTCGGCCACCGACGTCACCACGTTCGTGGCGACAGCGGCCCTCCTCGTCCTCGTCGCGCTCGTCGCCGGCTATCTCCCGGCCGTCCGCGCCTCGCGCGTGTCGCCCATGGAGGCGCTGCGCGACGGGTAAGGGCCGGGCTCGGAGCGCAACCGGCAACCGGACAGTGCCAGGGGCTTCCGCCTTCGCGCGACGCGCTACGGCGAGACCCTGGCCTCCATCCGACGTGCCAGATGCCCGGAGGCGTTACCGGTTGCCCGTTGCCGATTGCCGGTTGCCGGCCTCCGCGCTTCTACTTTCGCTGAAGCGCGAGATACATCGTGTTCTCGCCGCGGTGGACGAGGAGGAGGGCGGGGCGGTCGCCCTTCGTGAGTGCGGTGCGCAGGGACTCGACGTTGGAGACCGGCGTGCCGTCGACCTCCTCGATGACGTCGCCTTCGCGCAGACCTGCCGCGGCCGCGCGGCCGTCGCCAGCGATCGAGGCCACGAGGACGCCGCGGTTCGCGTCGATGCCGAGTTCACGAGCCTGCGCGGGCGTGAGCGGTTGCACGCCCATGCCGAAGCCCGTCGTGTCGGGTGTCGCGTTTCCGCGGTCACGTGCCGGGGCATCGTCGCCTGTCGGCTTCAGCTCACCAACCTTCACCGTGAACGCCTGCGTCTTGCCGCCGCGCACCACGTCGAGCGACAGCTCGGTCCCGGGTTGCGTCTGCGCCACGCGGTTGCGCACGTCGTTGTAGTCCTTGATGTCCTCGCCATTGACGCGCGTGATCACGTCGCCGCGCCGCAGCCCAGCCGACGCCGCCGGCGTGTTCGGCTGCACGCCGTTCACGAGCGCGCCCCGCGCGGCACTCAGGCCGAGACTCGTCGCGAGTTCTGACGTCACAGGCTGAATCGTCACGCCGAGCATGCCGCGCCGCACGCTGCCGTGATCGATCAGCTGCGTCATCACGTTGCGCGCCATGTTGGCGGGAATCGAGAAGCCGATGCCGATGTTGCCGCCCGACGGCGACAGGATCTGCGAGTTGATGCCGATCAGTTCGCCGTCGGTGTTGACCAGCGCGCCGCCGGAGTTGCCCTGGTTGATCGGCGCGTCGGTCTGGATGAAGTCCTCGTAGCTCGTGCCGCCAGTGGCGCGGCCCTTCGCGCTCACGATGCCCATCGTGACCGTCTGGCCCACGCCGAGCGGGTTGCCCACGGCGAGCACGACGTCGCCGACCGCCACGGCGTTCGAGTCGCCGAGGCTGAGCGTGCGCAGGTTCGACGCGTTCTGCAGCTTCAACACCGCAAGATCGCTCGCGGCGTCGGATCCGACGACCTCGGCCTTGAAGTTGCGCCCGTCGGTGAGTTCCACGGTGACCTGCTCGGCGCCGTCGATCACGTGATGATTGGTGAGCACGTAGCCGTCCGCTCGAACGATCACGCCCGAACCGAGGCCGCCGGTCCTCGGTGAACGGCGCGGTGCGGGCACGCGGTCGCCGAAGAACTCCCGCAGCCAGTCGTCCGGCATCGGCTGGCTCACCTGCCGCACGCGCCGCTCCGATCGCACGGTGACGACGGCGGGCGTCACCGTTTCGACGATGCCGGCGTACGAGTGCGTGGCCGGCCCGAGCGCGCGCGTCGCACCGCCTGCCTCGTGCGCCACGACGGGTGCGGGATTGGTGACTGTCGCCTGAGGCGCCGCCGAATATCCAAGAAGGACGCCGGTCAGGAGCACCGCCCCCACCGCCACGCCCTGCCGTCCGAATCTGATGTA
>CAYRAE010000255.1:0-5817 GCA_964422175.1 uncultured Luteitalea sp.
GCGATGGTCACGGGCGACAACCGTCGCACGGCCGACGCCATCGCGCGTCAGCTCGGCATCGATCACGTGATGGCGGAGGTGCTGCCCGAGGGCAAGGTGGACGCCGTGCGATCGCTGAAAGACGCGCATGGCGTGCTGGCGTTCGTCGGCGACGGCATCAACGACGCGCCGGCGCTGGCGGCCGCCGATGTCGGCCTTGCGGTGGGTACGGGTACCGATGTCGCCATCGAAGCGGCCGACGTGGTGCTCATGTCCGGGAGTCTGACCGGCGTGGCCACGGCGATTGCGCTGTCGCGCGCGACCATGGGCAACATCCGGCAGAATCTGTTCTGGGCGTTCGCCTACAACACGGCGCTGATCCCGGTGGCGGCGGGGGCGTTGTATCCCGTCTGGGGCGTCCTGCTGTCGCCGATGCTCGCGGCGGGGGCCATGGCCATGTCGAGCGTGTTCGTGCTCGGCAATGCGCTGCGCCTGCGCGGCTTTCGCGCACCATCGTCCGCGGCGCAGGCCGACGCGGCGACGTCGCTCACGCCGGCGACGGCGGGGAGATCACGATGACCATCGGTCGGGCCTCGCAGGCGCCCGGCGCTGCGTGGCATGCTGGCGATGCCGGGGACCAACGCCCTCATGCGATGCGCCCGAAGCGTCCGCGCGCGAAGTCGCGCTGGGCGTCCTGGATCTCCTCGACGGTGTTCATCAGGAACCGTCCGTAGGCAACGACCGGCTCGTCGATCGGCTCGCCGCTGAGCACGAGCAGCGTCGAGTCCTCACGCCGCCAGGGCGCCGCGCGAACGCACGCAGCGCTTTCACGCCTCATCCCCTTGTCCGAGCCGTCCCAAGGCTGTCATCGAGCGAGCCGAGCGCGCGTCCGATGGCGGCCCGACCACCAGGCATCTGGCCTTCTACGTGGGCTGGCTGAACGCCTTCTCCGCCGCGCCCATCGTGAAGGGTGTTCGATAAGAGACTGCGCCGAAACGGCGCACGATCACCAATGGAGGTCAAATGAACATCACGTTCGAGAATCAGGTAGCACTGGTCACGGGAGCCGCCTCAGGGCTCGGCCTGGCGACGGCGAAGGCCTTTGCGGAAGCAGGCGCGTCGGTTGTCCTGGCGGACTGGAATGAACAGGCCGCACGTGCCGCCGCCGAGGAACTGATCTCCCACGGTCACAAGGCACTCGCGATCGGCTGCGACGTCGCGGATGACGCGCAGGTAGAGGCCATGGTGGACGAGACCGTCGCCACGTTCGGTCGGCTGGACGTCGCGTACAACAACGCGGGCGTGCAGAACGTGCTCGCCGAGACGGCGGACTCGCCACGCGACGACTACGACCGCGTGATGGCGATCGACTTGCGTGGGGTCTGGAGCTGCATGAAGTTCGAGCTGCGCCAGATGCGCACGCAAGGGAGTGGCGCGATCGTCAACTGCTCGTCGCTCGGAGGATTGGTCGGCGGCGCGGAACGTGGCACGTACCACGCCGCCAAGCACGGGGTCCTCGGGCTCACCAAGAGCGCGGCTCTGGAATACGCCGCACGAGGGATTCGCATCAACGCCATCTGTCCGGGGCTCTTCGAAACGCCGATGGCCGAGACCATGCGGGCGGGCGGACAAACAGAGGCGCTCGAGGAGATGTTGAAACTGGTCCCGATCGGCCGGTATGGCCGTCCTGACGAGATCGCCGACGCCGTGCTGTGGCTGTGCAGTGATCGCGCGAGCTTCGTCGTCGGCCAGTCCATCTCGGTGGATGGTGGATTCACCATGCGATGAAGGCCCACCCTGCTATCCACTGGTGATCACGCTCGCGCATCGACCGGAGCCGTCTCCGGGGCGCGGGGTGACTTCGTCTCAGTACGCCGCTGTGAACCGCGCGCGACGGTGGGCCGGCTGCTCGATCTCGTCGAGGATGGCCAAGCCGAGGTCGCCGTTGGAGAGCTTCGAGTGGCCCTCCGCATCGGTGACGAGAACGTCACCTCCCAGACGGTACTTGCCCGTCGTCTCGCCCGGCGCGAAGGCCCCGAAGCCGGCGGCAGGGCTGAAGTAGAACCAGTCGAGCGACTCGTCGGAAGCCTTGAGGTTGCCCAGCACCTCGGCCATCTCGAGCATCTCGGGCTTGTACTCGGGCGGCACATCGCCGTCGAGGATCCTCGGCCCACCTGGCGCCATCTGGAGGGAGCCGGCGCCCCCGATCACACCGAGGCGGACGCCAGTCTCCTGTGCGATCGCGGCCACCTGCGCCACCGCGCCGGCAACGTGGCCCGCCATGTCGGCGCGCGGCGAGAGTGCCACCACCACGACATCGGCGCCTTCCACGGCTGCGCGCGCCACCGACGCTTCGAGGACTGAGCCCGTCTGGTACGTGACACCGTCGACCTGTTGCGCGGGCACGTGACGGCTGTAGGAGGTCACCTCGTGCCCGCGCGCCGCGGCGGCCTTCACGACTCCGCTACCCGCGTACCCTGTGCCACCGATGACTGTGATCCGTGCCATTTCAACTCCCGTCGCGTGGGTTACCTGGACAGATATCCGCCGTCAACCGGCAGACGTGCGCCGTTGACACGTTCGAACCGAGGTGGACCACTCAGCTGCTGGACACCCGCAGAATGGGCTTGACCACATCGCCCGACTTCGAATCGGCGAGCGCGGTCTCGATCTCTCCGAGCTCGTAGTACCGCACGAGTCTGTCGAAGGGAAAGCGCCCCTGCTGGAAGAGATCCACCAGGCCGGTGATCAACTGACCGGAGCGGCCGCCGCCGCCGAGGACACCGATGACCCGCTTGCCCCACAAGGTCCTGAGATGATCGAGCGAGAACCGGGCATCGGCCGGCGCGCCGCCAATCAGCACCAGCGTGCCGCGCATGCCGACCGTCTCGGCGAGCTGCTCGATGACTGGAATGACACCGGTACAGTCGAACGCGAAGTCGACGGTGGACCCGGTGATGCGACGGACGCCCTCCACGATATCCGTCGTGCGCGAGTTCAGCGTGTGTGTCGCGCCGAACTCCTCGGCCAGCGTCAACCGGCTGTCGTGCACGTCGGCCGCGATGATCTTCGTGACGCCCGAGTTGCGGGCGGCCATGATCGCGGCCAGACCGACGGCGCCCACACCGACGATCAGGACGGAGTCGCCCAACCGGGGTCGCGCTTCGTTGAGGACCGCTCCAGCGCCAGTCGCAATCCCGCAGGCCAGAGGTCCGAGCAGCTCGAGCGGCACGCTCGCGTCGACCATGACGAGTGCGTCTGCCGAGACGATCGAATGCGTCGCAAAGGATGACTGACCGAAGAAGTGGCCGTTCAGCGGCTGGCCCTGACGCGAGTAGGCGCTCGTGCCTTTCCGCTCGCCCTTGAAGCGGCGCCCGGATACGAGCGCGTCACCCGTCCGGAGGCAGTAGCGCGGCTGTCCGTCGAGGCAGTTGCGGCACGTGCCGCACGACGGCCAGCCGATGATCACGCGGTCGCCGGCGGCCAGGTCCGACACCCCGTCGCCGATGCGTTCGACGATCCCGGCCCCTTCGTGTCCGAGCACTGCCGGAAACGGCATACCCATGTCGCCGGCGCGCGTGATGGCGTCGGTATGGCAGACCCCCGACGCGACGATACGCACCAGGACTTCGCCCCGGCCGGGATCCTCGAGATCTATCTCCTGCTCCTCGAACGGCGCATCCTTCTCTTCCACCACCAAGGCGCGAATACGCATCACCCCGTCCCTCCTCGGCACACCATCACGGCCAGACTACCGGTACTCGAACAGCGTCCACCCTACCATTTCGGCATTGGGCGGTGTCGCCGACTCGAAACCGTAGAGATGCCCGTACTTCGGACGCAGGGTGTTTGTGGCCTCACGGGCAATCGTGGCGAAGAACTCGGCGAGGAATCCGGTGTGCGCCTCGGCCGAGGGGTCGACGAAGGTGCTGAACGGGTGGTCGGCCATGGCCTTGCCGACAGCCGCCTTGAGGTCGGCCACGAATGCCAGCTCGAAGTCGATGTCGTCGCGGCTGCCGATGTTGCCGTGGCTGCCGGACAGGTAGTCCCACTCGAGGTCGTAGATCTGCCGCAGGTTGTCTTCGTGGAAGCGGAACCGCTCGTTGCCGGCGAACTTCCAGAACGGCGGCTGGTCCGGGTTGATGAGATCGGGTGAGTGGATGACCCGGTCCTGCTTCAGCAGCCACGCACAGTGGTCGTCGGAATGCGCCGCCCACTCGAAGCCATGCAGTTCCACCGTGAGGCCGTCGAAGTCGAAGCTGTCACGCGGCCATGCGAGCATCCGCGTCGGACGGGGGAACCCGCTGTTGGCCAGGTGCATCGAATCGCGGGTCTTGGTGCTCGCGATGATCTGCAGGTCGACACCGCGGCTCCTGGCCGCGTCCACGTACTTCGCGATGTCGCCGATGTGATCCGCGTGATAGTGGGGATACACGGCGGCGATGACCGGCTTGTCGGTGACCGACTGTATGGCCTGGGTGATGTTGTCGTAGACCCCTTCGAGCGTGTCGAAGATCAGCACTCCCCGCTCGCCGACGTGGAAGACCGTGCCGTAGTGGAACGCCTGGACCCACCAGGTACTCGGCGCCAGACGCTGCAGAACGTACGGCTGCGTCATGTTGCGTCGGAACAAGTCGCCGATCTTCGTGCCCGGCTCCAGTACGTTCTCCGCAGAGGGTTCGACGTAGCGCGCGTTGACGGTCTACGTGGCGCGCGAACCACCAGTATGTCCGGACTCGCCTTGTGTTCCACTCATAGGTACCTCTCCTCGAGACGCAACATGAACCGGCCCGGGCTGCGCGCCCGGGCCTGCATAGCCCAGTCGAATCTGCGAACCTCCGCGGCGGGGCCGAAGCCGGCTGCGGTCTCACGCCATCGACATCCCTTCGGCCGGCCTCTCGGCCGTGCCCGCCTTGACCTTGTCTTCGATCCGCTGGCCGACGCCGGCGTCGATCTTCTTCCAGTAGTCCAGGGCCCGACTGAGCACCGGCTCGCGGACACCGGCCAGAAGGCTTCCCGCCACCTGTTCGACCAGCTGGTCTCGCTCGAAATCGCCGAATACCTCGCGCACGAGCGTGCCCGGCTGGCCGAAGTCGTCATCCTCGGCGTGCAGCGTGTACGCGCTGCGAACCAGGGCTCCGTCGGACTCCCAGCCGTCCTCGACGGGGCCTGTCTGATCGGCCCACGTGCGGCCGCCGCTGTTGGGGACGTAGGTCGGGGCGGCGCCTGCGTGCTGATAGGTCATCTGTCCGTCGAACATGTAGGTGTTCACGGGCACCTTGGGCTGGTTGACGGGCAGCTGGTGAAAGTTGGTTCCGATGCGGTTGCGCTGGGCGTCGTTATAGGCGAACGCGCGACCGAGCAGCATCTTGTCCGGCGACAGGCCGATGCCCGGTACGGTGTTGCCGGGCGAGAAGGCCGCCTGTTCGATCTGCGCGAAGAAGTTCTCCGGGTTACGGTTCAGCGTCATCGTGCCGACCCGGACCAGCGGATAGTCCTTGTGCGACCAGGTCTTGGTCAGGTCGAACGGGTTGAAGCGATAGGCCGCCGCATCGGCATACGGCATGATTTGCACCGACAAGTCCCAGACCGGGTGTTCGCCGCGGGTGATGGCGTCGAACAGGTCGCGGCGGTGGAAGTCGGCGTCGGTGCCGGCCATCTCGGCCGCCTCGGCGTTGGTGAAGAACGCCATGCCCTGGCGGGTGTGGAAGTGGTACTTGACCCAGACCTTCTCGCCGGCGGCATTGATCCACATGTAGGTGTGGGAGCCGTAGCCGTTCATGTGGCGCCACGTGCGCGGCAGGCCGCGCACGCCCATCAGGTGACGTACCTCATGGG
>CAYRAE010000256.1:0-5815 GCA_964422175.1 uncultured Luteitalea sp.
CGCAGCGGCGTCAGCGTGCGCTACATCATGCTGACGCACGCGCATCTCGATCACATCGCGGGGTGCAACGAGGCGAAAGCCGAGTGGCAGGTGCCTATCGTGCTGCACGAGGCCGATCGGTTTCTCTACGACCGTGCCGTGCAGCAGGGCATCGCGTTCGGCATCCGGATGCGTCAGCAGCCGCCCGTCGATGCGTGGTTCGACCAACAGGCGCACTGGACGTTCGGCAACTGCACCGTCGACGTCCACCACACGCCGGGACACAGTCCGGGGCAGGTGTGTCTACAGATCCGGGCACCGGGTAGCGGGCACCGGGCACCGGACGAATACCGGCAACCGGCAACTGGCAACCGGCAACCGGAGGAAGGCCGACAACCGGCACCGGGCAATCGGCAACCGGAGGAAGGCCGACAACCGGCAACCGGCAACGGGCAACCGGAGGAAGGCCGGCAACCGGCAACAGACAACCGGCAACGGAATGATGGTAGGGCCGGCTCTCCGAGCCCGGCCCTAGGCCCGACCAACCACCTCTTCGTCGGCGACACGTTGTTCGCCGGATCGATTGGCCGCACCGACCTGCCTGGCGGGAACCTCGAGACGCTGCTGCGGTCGGTGAACGACGTGCTCTTTCCACTGGGCGACGACAGTCTCGTCTACCCCGGCCACGGCCCGACGACGACCATCGGAACCGAGCGGCGAACCAACCCCTACGTGCGTCAGAGGTAGCCGGAGATGAACGTCGCTGACCTTACCTGCTGCGTGCGGTACTACATCGGCGTCCTCTGCCTGCTGCTCGCTGCCGGCGCGGCGTGGGCGCAGCCAGGCGAAGACGCGCTGCTGGTGCGCGCGCGATCGGCAGAGGGACCGCAGGTCACGCCCTACCTTCGTGCGCAGGTGGATCGGGCCTGGGCGCAGGACGCACGCAGGCAGGCCCGTCTCGACGCCGTTGCCACCGAAGGGGAGCTGCTTGCGGTGCAGGCGGAGATCCGGCGGGCCATGCTCGACGCGATCGGCGGCCTGCCGGACGAGCGCACGCCGCTCGACGCGCGGGTCGTGGGAACCGAGCGGCTCGACGGCTACAGCCTGGAACGCATCGTCTTCGAGAGCGTTCCGGGAATTCATGTCACGGCAGTGGTCTATGTTCCCGAGCGCGCTGACGGTGCACCGCGTCAGCGCCGACCGGCGGTGCTGCTGGCGGCAGGTCACGCCACCAACGGGAAGGCCTACGAGAACTATCAGCGCATCGGCGGCCGACTCGCGCGACTGGGTTACGTGGTCATCAGCTGGGACCCGATCGGCCAGGGCGAGCGCAGCCAGTTCTGGGACGCAGCGCGCGGCGACACGCGCTACGACCGCGTCTGCGGCGAGCACGCCGTGCTCGGCAACCTCGCGACGCTCGCGGGCGCCAACGTCGCACGCTGGATGGTCTGGGACGGCATGCGCGCGCTCGACTACCTGCTGACGCGAGACGATGTCGATCCGGACCGCATCGCGATCACGGGCACGAGTGGCGGAGGCTTTCAGTCGGCGTGGATCGGTGCGCTGGATCCGCGGATCGCCGTTGTCGCGCCGTCAGCGTTCATCACGTCGCTCCCGATGCGGATGGCCAACCGGATCTTCGAGGATCCCGACAGCGATCCCGAGCAGGATCCTCCGGGGCTGGTCGCCGCGGGCATCGATCACGTCGGACTGCTGCTGGCGGCCTACCCTCGACATCTCCATGTCTCTGCCGTCGCCCGCGACTTCTTTCCGATCGAGGGCACGCGTCTCACGTTGCGTCGCGTGCAGGCGATCTACGCACGCTTCGGCCACGCCGATCGCGTCAGGCTCTCCGAGGCCTACGCGCGACACTCGTACCCGGATTCGAGCCAGCTCTCGACGTATCGGTTCATGGCCCGCGTGTTCGGCATGGAACCGCCCACGACGTTGCCGGAGACCCAGCCTCTGCCCGACGACAGGCTGCGCGTCACGGCCACCGGCCAGGTGCGGGTCGACCTGCCAGGCCGCAGTCTGACCGACGTGATTCGCGAGTACCACCACTCGCACCGCGGATCGCGCGAGACGGATCTCTCGACGTTCTCGAGGCGATGGTTCGAGGCGTCGCCGCTGCCGATCAGGACCGTCGAACCGGAACGCGGCCAGCCCGGGACCGATGCGGTGGCGTGGACGCGCGCGGGATCGACCACCTGGCGAGACGTCACCATCGATCGCTACCTGCTGCGCTACGCGGATACGCAGGAAGTGCCGCTGCTGCACATCCATCGTGGCGGCAGCGCGCGGCGCCCGACGGTGTTGCACGTCGATCTTCGGGGGAAGGTCACGGCGGAGCGCTGGCCGGAGATCGCGCGTGCGCTCGCAGCCGGTTCGGACGTCCTCAGCTTCGACCTTCCCGGGACCGGCGAGACGCGCATGCCGTACGACGTTGCGACCCACCCATACATCGAAGCGCTGAAGGGCGACCAACGGCACGACCATCAACTGGCGAGCGTGATGGCCAACCACGTCTACAACGGACTGCTCACGGGTCGTCCGTATCTCGTCGACGCGATCGAGGCGGTGGCGGTCGTCCGCGACTTCGCGGCCCACCATCTGCGACCGACAACCGTGTCGGTCACGGCAACGGGATCCTCCGCGCTACTCGCCGCGGCGGCGGCAGCCGTCGTCCCCGACCTTGCACTCGATCTGCCAGCGGACGCCGCGCTCTTCGACGCCGGACATGCGGTCACGACGGCCCGGGAAGTGTGGCCGATCCAGTACCTGATTCCCGGCGGCGCGTACGTCCGTCTGCGGTAGCACGGGCCGACGAGCCGCGAGTCTGCGTCCGGTGTTCTACGGCGCAGCCGGCAGCATGTTGCGAATGGCGCTGATGCGCCACGCGCCGTCGTGCCTGACGAGGACGAACGTCGACCACATGCGACGCGCGACGCCGCCGGCGGCATCGCGTATCTCGTAGCGCGCGTCGACGATGGCCACGTCGCCGGTGATGATGCGCACGGACTCGACGTCGAGCGTGCGCGTGCCGGCTGTCCGCGCCGACGATGCCATGGCTCCGGTCACGAGCGCGTCACGTCCGCGCCGCCATTCGCCCGACGACACGAGTTGATCGGCATCGGCGACGAACAGCGCCTGCGTGGCCTTCGGATCCTGCGCGTCGCGCGCCGCCGCATATGCGCCGATCACGTCGCGGATCGCCCTGTCGTCGGACGCGCCGGTTCCCTGCGCGTTCGATAGTGCCGGGACGAGGATGAGCACCGAGACGAGTGCAGCGGCGATTCGAGCCATCTAAACCTCCTGCGCGCATGCCCCGAAGACCCGAAGGCCCACGGCCGAACGCCAATCCCCGAAGATCCAAACCTTTAGCCTATTGTCCGTAAGCCGTAAGCCGTAAGCCGTAAGCCGCAAGCCGCAAGCCGTAGGCCGTAAGCCCGTCCCGTTCAGACCGGCGTTTCGCGTTCGCCGCCGACTTCCAGCGTCGTGTCGACCTGGTTCAGCGACGCGTGGACGAGGACGAGGTCCACGCGGCCGACGCGGAGGGTGTCGCCGGGCAGCAGGGTCGCCTTGTGGACGCGGCGGCCGTTCACGTACGTGCCGTTGGTGCTCTGGAGATCCTCGACTTCGAGCTGACCCGTGGCCTGCGCGGTGAGGCGGCAGTGCAGGCGCGACACCATCGCGGCATCGACGATGAAGTCGGCGCGGACGGCGCGCCCGAGGGTCTTGATGGTGCCCGGCAGGAGCCGGAAGGTCAGTGTCGGCTCGTGCCCCTGCACGGTACGAAGGATCCACATCGGCGTGTCAGTCTGTCGTTCTACGCTGTCGTGGCGACAGGCGCAGGGAGCGGTGGGAGTCCGAGACTTTCGCGCAGGCGCGGTGCGATCACGTCGCCGCCGTGCGCCACGAGGATCTCGCGCGTGATTTCGTCTCCCGTGTCGATGACGAGGGCGCCCTGCTTGTCGCGCAGGTGCGCGAGCACCGTGGTCAGGTTCTTCGCGTACAACTGGCTCGCGTGGTAGGGCACCGTCGCCGGCAGGTTCGTCGGCCCGTGGATGGTGACGCCGTGGACGACGATCGTTTCGTCGGCCTTCGTGAGTTCGCAGTTGCCGCCGCGCTCGGCGGCCAGATCGACGATCACCGAACCCGGCGCCATGCTGGCGACCATGTCCGCCGTGATCAGGACCGGCGACTTCCGGCCGGGAATGGCGGCCGTGGTGATGACCACGTCGCTGTGCGCCACCACCCGCGCCATCGTCTCGCGCTGACGGCGGTAGAAGGACTCGTCCTGCGCCGCCGCGTACCCGCCCTGGCCTTCCGACGCCGCCGTGTCGAGCGGCAGCTCGACGAATTTCGCGCCGAGACTCTCGATCTGCTCCTTCACCGCCGCGCGGACGTCGTAGGCCTCGATGCGCCCGCCGAGCCGCTTGGCCGTGGCGATCGCCTGCAGGCCTGCCACGCCCGCACCAATCACGAACACGCGCGCCGGGTTGATGGTGCCGGCCGCCGTCATCATCATCGGGAACAGGCGCGGCAGCGTGGCGGCGGCGATGAGCACGGCCTTGTAGCCGGCGATGTTGGCCATGGACGAGAGCGCGTCCATGCTCTGGGCCCGCGTGATGCGCGGGATGAGTTCCATCGAGACGATGGTGGCGCCCGTGGCGGCCAGGGTTCGCGCCGACTCCACGTCGCCGAGCGGATCCGTGAAGGCGATGACCGTCTGCCGCGGCGTGAGCCGCGCGATATCGGCGGCGCCGTACGCGCCCGCGGCGGCCCCGGCGCGTACCTGGAGCAGCACGTCGGCGCGCGACAGGACCTCGTCACGCGTGGCGAGCGCCGCCCCCGCCGTGACGTACGCGTCGTCAGGGTGTCCGGCCCGCTCGCCGGCACCCGACTCCACGAGCACCTGCGCACCGGACTTGACCAGCGGTCCCACGCTGCCGGGAACCAGGGCAACCCGGTCCTCCCCGGGCACGACCTCGCGCGGAACGCCGATGACCATGGCTCAGGATTGTACGCGCCCTGAACTCCTTCGTCCTCACTCCCGTCCAACTTCCCGTGATCAAGATGAACAAGCGCATCGGCCTGGTGTCGGTGGGGGCGCTGGTCGTGGGGGCGGGGCTGTACGCGTGGCTGGGCGGGAACACCGCCGAGGCGACGTTCGAAGCGTCGCGCCTTGCGACAGTCGAGCAGGACACGATGGTCCGCTCGGTCGTCGCCACCGGCAAGGTGGAACCCATCGCGAAAGTCGAGATCAAGTCGAAGGCCAACGGCATCATCGAGCGGCTGCACGTGGACGTGGGCCACGTCGTGAAGGCCGGCGACGTGCTGGCGGAACTCGACAAGGAGAATCTGCTGGCGCGCGTCCGTGAAGCGACGGCGAACGTGCAGGCGGCCGAAGCGGCGCTGCTTGCCGCGCGCGCGCAGCTCGAGAAGAACAAGGTCGAGGCCGAGGGACCCGACGTCGAGTTCGCCAGGCGTGCGGCGCAGCGTGCGGGCGACCTGGCCGATCAGAAGCTGCTGCCGCAGTCGGAGCTCGACCTCGCGCAGAGCGCGTACGAGCAGGCGGTGAACCGCCAGAAGGCTGCGCGCGGCCAGCTCGCCGTGTCGCAGGCGAAAGTGTCCGAGGCCAGCGCGCAGGTGTCGCAGGCGCGCGCGAACCTGGAGCGCGCCGACGAGGAACTCCGCAACGCCACGATCCGCGCGCCCATCTCCGGCATGGTGCTGACGCGCGACGTCGAGATCGGCAGCCCCGTGTCGTCGATCCTCAATCTCGGCGCCAACGCCACGCTGGTGATGACGCTCGGCGACATCGCGGAGGTCTTCG
>CAYRAE010000257.1:0-5775 GCA_964422175.1 uncultured Luteitalea sp.
GCCTCATCCTGCTCATCCCGCACGTCATCGTCACCCGCCACGTGCAGGCTCACGACGGGCATCTCGAAGCCGAGGAGCAGACGCGTGCCCTCGGGCAGCGCGGCGAGCCGCTGCGCGACGACTTCGGCCGACTCGCGGATGACTTCACGCCCGCAGTTGCGGCAGTACGTCCGGCCAACGCGCGCAAACAGCAGGCGCAGGTAGTCGTGGATCTCGGTGGTGGTGCCCACCGTGCTGCGCGGGTTGCGGATGCTGTTCTTCTGCCGGATCGCGATCGCCGGGGAGATGCCGTTGATCGCGTCGACGTCGGGCCGCTCCATCCGCTCGAGGAACTGCCGCGCGTACGCCGAGAGCGACTCCACGTAGCGGCGCTGCCCTTCGGCATAGATCGTGTCGAAGGCGAGCGACGACTTGCCGGACCCCGACACCCCCGTGATGACGATCAGCTTGCGCGCCGGCAGCGTGACGTCGACGTGCTGGAGGTTGTGCGTCCGGGCACCCTTCACCACGATGTCCCGGATAGGCGCGGAGGGTGAAGTAGACATCAAACTACCAGCATACTCGACCGGCAACCGGCAACCGGCAACCGGCAACCGGCAACGCGGCAATGCTGGGAATGCTGCGATGCCGGGAATGTCGAGCGTCGGCCTGTGAACGCGCGGCGTGCGGTTCGGTCCCAATCGGTTGCCGGTTGCCGGGTTGCCGGTTGCCGGTCGAGAAGCCCCCGGCCTCTCGACGTGCTAGAGTCGCGCGCGATGAAGATCACAGTTCATGCGGATGCGGCGGCGATGGGGACGGCGGCCGCGGCGGAGGTGGCGCAGGCCATCAACGACGCGGTGCAGGCGCGCGGGCGCGCGCGGATCATCGTCGCCACGGGCGCCTCGCAGTTCACCTTCCTCGATGCCCTCGTGGCGCGCACCGACGTGCCCTGGGCACAGGTCGACGCGTTCCACCTCGACGAGTACATCGGCCTGCCGCTCGCCCACAAGGCGAGCTTCAGGAAGTATCTGCAGGAGCGGCTGTTCAGCCGCGTGCCGATCGGATCGGCGCTGCTGCTCGACGGCGAGGGCGACGTCGAGGCGGTCCGCGCCGCGGCAGGTGCCGCCATCAGCGCCGCACCGATCGATGTGTGCTGCTGCGGCATCGGCGAGAACGGCCACCTGGCGTTCAACGACCCGCCAGCCAACTTCACGACGGAGGACCCGTACCTCGTCGTCGATCTCGACGAGGCATGCCGACTCCAACAGGTGGGCGAAGGCTGGTTCGGCGGTCTGGACGACGTCCCGAAGCAGGCCCTCAGCATGTCCGTGCAGCAGATCCTGAAGAGCCGCCTCATCTGCTGCATCGTGCCCGACGAACGGAAGTCGGTGGCCGTGCAGGCCGCGATCGAAGGGCCCGTCACGCCGGACGTCCCCGCGTCGATCCTCCAGACGCACGCGAGCACGCGGCTCTTCCTCGATCCTCCTTCCGCATCGCGCCTGCAGCCCGGCACGATCGCCGCGCACACGTAAGCCGTGCCGAGCGAGCCGCGCAAGATCCCGCACTTGCGGTGGTACATCGCCATCCTCCTGTGCCTGGCGTCCGAGCTGAACTATCTCGACCGCCAGGCGCTGTCGGTCCTCGCGACCCAGATCCAGAAGGACGTCGGCTTCACCGACGCGCAGTACGGCCAGATCACGTCGGCGTTCCTGATGAGTTACTCGGTCATGTACCTCATCAGTGGACGCATCCTCGACGTGATCGGCACGCGTCGCGGCTACCTCTATTTCGTGGCGGCGTGGTCGGTCGCGGCCATGAGCCATGCGCTCGCGCGCACGCCGTTCCACTTCCAGATCGCGCGATTCGGCCTCGGCGCCGCTGAAGCTGCCGTCATCCCCGGCGGCGTGAAGGCCGCCACCGAGTGGTTCCCCGTACGCGAGCGCGCGCTCGCCGTCGGCATCTTCAACGCCGGTACGGCACTCGGGTCCACGCTTGCCGTGCCGGTCATCGGCGCCATCAGCCTCTACTTCGGCTGGCGCGCCGCGTTCATCGTCTCGGGCGCGCTGGGGCTGCTGTGGCTCCCGCTGTGGGCGTGGCTGTATCACAAGCCCGAGGACCACCCGCGCATCAGCGCCGAGGAGCGGGCGCTCATCCTCGCCGATCGTTCGTCGACGGAGACGCAGGCGCCACCGCCGATGCGCGTGCTGATGCGGATGAAGGAGACGTGGGGTTGCGTCGCGGCACGCGTCCTCACCGATCCGATCTCGTACCTCCTGAACTTCTGGGTGCTCAAGTACCTGGAGGACGTCTACGCCATTCCGCGGACAACGCTCCTGGCGGTCGGGTGGCTGCCGTACGCGGCGCTGGCGAGCGGCAACATCGCGTCGGGGGCGATCCCGCGCTACCTGGTGACGTCGCTCGGGTTCACCGTCAACCGCGCGCGCAAGCTGGTGACGTTCGTGGTGTCTGCCACGGCGCTCATGCTGTTCCTCGCCCTCGCGCGCATCGACTCGATCGCGCCGTACGCGGCCAGCGTCGGTATGGACATCACCACGCTCGCGCTCGTGTGCGTGACGGCGGCGATGTTCTGTCACGGGGCCTGGGGCAACGTGATCCTGCCTGCCGAAGTGTTCCCCGCGCGGGCCGTGGGATCGGTGACGGGGCTCGGCGGACTCCTCGGCAGCATCGCCGGCGTGATCACGCAGCGGATCATCGGCCAGGTGGTCGAAGGCGCCGGCTACGCCCCCGTCTTCCTCGTCTGCGCGTCCGCCTACCTCATCGCCTTCTTCCTCGTCGTCGTGCTGATCGGCGAGCTCGGACGGATCAGGGACCTGAAGGATGCCTAGCTATCGCGGGCCGGGGCTGGTCGATCTCCAGGTCAACGGCTTTGCCGGCGTCGACTACAACGCCGACGCCTCGACTGAGGCGCTTGCCGGGTCGTTCGACGCGATGGAGGGGACCGGCGTCGGCCTGTGCCTGCCGACGATCATCACCTCGTCGTTCGAGCGGTTTCGCGATTGCGCGCGGCGCATCCTCGACACCCGGCATCCGATCGTCGCGGGCCTGCACATGGAGGGGCCATACATCTCACCGGACGACGGCTTCCGCGGCGCGCACCCGCGCGCGTGCGTGATCCCGGCGTCGATGGACGACTTCAGGCGTCGCGTCGACGCAGCCGACGGGCAGATCCGCCTGCTCACGCTCGCGCCGGAGGTCCCCGGCGCGCTGGCCGTCATCGAGGGCGCGGTGGCGATGGGCGTGCGCGTGGCCCTCGGGCACACCAACGCCACGACAGCGCAGATTGCCGACGCCGTGCGGGCCGGTGCGACGCTCTCGACGCACCTGGGCAACGGATTGCCCGTCACCCTGCCCCGCCATCCGAATCCGATCTGGGACCAGCTGGCGCTCGACGCCCTGCACGCGTCGCTCATCGTGGACGGCCATCATCTGCCGCCGGCCACCGTTTCCGTGATGGTGCGCGCCAAGACGCCGTCGCGCACGATTCTGGTGACCGACGCGATGATGGCCGCGGGCGCGCCGCCGGGCCCGTACCGCATCGGCGACCTGGAGGTGGTGGCCGACGTCTCGGGTCGCGTGGCGGCTCCGGGGTCGCTCACCCTCGCCGGCTCCTCCCTGACGATGCCGGCGGCGGTGGGGCATACGGTCGCATGGGCGGCACAAGATGTAGGGGTCGCGTGGGCGATGGGGTCAATCCAGCCTGCTCGATACCTCGGAATTCCCCTCCGCGGTGAGGCGGAAGTCACCTGGAGTGACGACTGGAGTCGGGTCGAAGGAGTGACATTCAGCCGCACCACATGATGCGCCAAGCCCATCCTCCCGATATTCTGGATGGGTTCGAATTCTGGTTCACGTGCACACCACACCCTCCAAGCGCTGGCTGAACGTCTACGTCTGCGCCGTGATCACCACGGGGCTGGCGCTGCTCTTCGGCGCCATTCCCACGGTGCGCGAGTCACCGTGGGTGTTTGCGGGCCTGCTGGTCCTGTCGGCGCTGCTGTCGGCTCTCAAGATCCACGTTCCCCTGGCACGCGGCTGGGCGACGATGTCCACGTCGTTCGCCGCGCTGTTCGTGGCGATGCTGACGGCCGGATTCGGGCCGGCCCTCGTCATCGCCGCCGTGTCGGGCTGGGTGCAGTCGGCTTTCCACAGCAAGACGCGCTCGCCGCTCTGGCGTCATCTCTTCAACAGCATGATGCTCGTGCTGTCTGTGGGCGGGGCCGGCCATGCGTTCCTGTTCTTCGGCGGGTCGCTCGGCGGCATCGAGCAGGACCTGCGGATCGGCCCGCTCGTCGGCGCGACGGCCGCCTACTTCCTCACCAACTCCCTCATCGTCTCGACGGCGGTGGCGTTGTCGACGGGCCAGCGCGTGTGGCGCTGCTGGCACGACAACTTCCTCTGGACCGCACCGGGCTACTTCCTCACCGCGGCCGTCGTATCGCTCGCCACGCTGGTGGCCAAGTACCGCGCGTGGGATCTGGTGCTGTTCGTCCTCGTCCCGATCGGGTTCATCTACCACTCGTACAAGGTCTACTTCGGACGCCTGCACGACGAGCAGAAGCGCGTGCAGGCGATGGCCGACCTCCACGCGAGCGCACGCGACGACCTCGCCGCCGAGAAGGAGCGCCTGGCCGTCACGCTGCGCAGCATCGGCGATGCCGTCATCACCACCGACCTTCAGGGTCGCGTCACGATGCTGAACGTGGTCGCCGAGGAGCTGACGGGCCGCAGCCAGGAGAAGGCGATCGGCAAAGCCATCGACGATGTGCTGTGCCTGTGGGATCCGGAAGGCACCATGGTGCAGGAAGTGCCGGTGGCGCGCATCCTCGAGAGCGGGCGCATGCCCGACGCCGAGACGAACGCGTCGCTCATCGCACCCGATGGCGCGCGACTGTCGGTGAACCTGACAGGGGCACCGATGTCGGACGGCGAGGGCCAGAAGGTGGGTGTGGTGCTGGTGGTGCGCGACATCACCGAGAGCGTGCGCCTCACGCAGGAGCGCGTGCGCGCGAGCAAGCTGGAGTCGCTCGGCGTGCTCGCCGGCGGCATCGCGCACGACTTCAACAACGTCCTCACCGCCGTCGTCGGCAACATCGCGCTGGCGCGCAGCGACGAGACGCTGTCGCGGGAGACGGCGACGTGGCTGGAGGAAGCCGAACGCGCGTGCCTCCGCGCACGCACGCTGACGCACCAGTTGCTGACGTTCTCGCGCGGCGGCGATCCGATCAAGCGGCCGATGCACATCGGGCCGCTCGTGGACGCCACGGTGAAGTTCGCGGTGAGCGGGTCCAACGTGCGCTGCAGCGTGGACATCGCTCCGGATCTGTGGCCGGTCGAGGCCGACGAGGGACAGGTCGAGCAGGTGGTGCACAACATCGTGCTGAACGCCAAGCAGGCGATGCCGCGCGGCGGGCAGGTCCACGTCACGTGCAGCAACGCCCGACTGGCCCCCACGGCCGACGCACCGGGCGTGCCGCGACCCTACGTGCGAATCAGCGTCAAGGACCAGGGTGCGGGCATCCCGGCCGAACACCTCGAACGCATCTTCGATCCGTACTTCACGACCAAGCCGTCGGGGACAGGCCTCGGGCTGGCCGTGTCGCACGCCGTGATCAAGAACCACGGAGGTCTGCTCCAGGCGGAATCGGCGGTGGGCACGGGTACTGTCTTCCACATCCTGCTGCCCCGATCGGTCAAGCGCGTGGCGCCCGTGGCGTCGCCGCCCATCGTGGCGATTCCGCACGGCAAGGGCCGCGTGCTGGTGATGGACGACGACCG
>CAYRAE010000258.1:0-2934 GCA_964422175.1 uncultured Luteitalea sp.
TCACGCACCTCCGCTCCGATCCTGCCGCGCACGCGTTCTGCGTACCGCTGGCCGATGCGGCGTCGGGGACGCCGCGCACGCTCGTCGGCGCGAGTCCGGAACTGCTCATCGAGCGTCGCGGCAGGGAGGTGACGTCGCTGCCCATGGCGGGGTCCACGGCCCGCCGGGGCACTGTGGAAGCTGACCAGCGCGTGGCGCGCGCGCTCGCGGAATCCAGCAAGGACCTGTACGAGCACCGCTTCGTCGTCGAGTTCGTGCTCGACACCCTGGCGCCGTACTGCGAGACGCTGACCGCGCCGCCCACACCGGAGCTGGCCGCCACGCCGACGATGTGGCACCTGGCGACGCCGGTGTCGGGCACGCTCAAGTGCGATGCCTCGTCGCTCGAACTCGCCGCGGCGCTGCACCCGACGCCGGCCGTCTGCGGCTCGCCGCGCCAGGAAGCTCAGTCGCTCATCGCGCGGCTCGAGCCCTTCGATCGCGAGTTCTTCGGAGGCTCCGTGGGTTGGTGCGCCGGCGATGGCGATGGCCGGTGGGTCGTGGCGATTCGCTGCGCCGAGATCGCCGGCGCGGACGCCCGCCTCTTCGCCGGCGCCGGCATCGTCCCCGGCTCGGTTCCGAGTCTCGAAGCCGACGAAACCGCCGCGAAGTTCAGGACACTGCTGCGCGCCCTCGGCGCCGACGGAATTTCATGATTACCCTGTCACCCCTGCAGCTTTGAGCGCGTCCGTCAGGCGTGCGACGTTCTCGCTCGTGGCGCCGGCGCCCATGAGGCCGATGCGCCACACCTTGCCGGCGAGCGGTCCCAGGCCGGCGCCGATCTCGATGCCGTGCTGATCGCGTAACGTCACGCGTACCTTTGTCTCGTCTGTCACGCTCTCGGGGATGCGCACGGCGTTGAGCGTCCAGAGGCGCTCGCCCTCGGGCGGCAGCAGCGAGAGGCCGAGTTCCCCGAGGGCCGCCACGAACTCGCCGTGAACGCGCTCGTGCCGGGCGGCGCGCGCCGGCATCGTCTCTTCGTCGATCACGCGCAGCGCTTCGTGGAGCGCATAGACCAGCGGCGTCGAGATGGTGTGGTGATAGCCGCGCTTGATCCAGTACCCCTCGAGCAGCGGCAGATCCAGATAGAAGCTGCGGCTCGTGGCGCGCTGACGCGTTGCGGCGTTGAACGCGATGGGCGCGAGACCCGAGGGCGCGCCAAGACCTTTCTGGCTGCAGCTGTAGACGACGTCGAGGCCCCAGCCGTCCACGTCGACGTGATGCGCGCCGAGCGACGTCACGGCGTCGACGATGACGAGGGCGCCGTGAGCGTGCGCGAGCGCCGCCACGTCGCGCACGGGCTGCAGCACGCCCGTCGACGTCTCCGCGTGGACGACAGTGACCACCTGGCAGGACCCGTGTTCGAGCGCCGTGCGCACCTGTTCGGGGTCGATGGCGCGCCCCCACTCACCAGTGAGGCGCGTGACGTCGGCCCCGTAGCGCTCGGCCACCTGTGCGAGGCGCTCCCCGAAATAGCCCGTGACGATCGACAGGACGCGATCGCCGGGAGACACGACGTTGGCGATCGCGGTTTCGAGGCCGGAGGAGCCCGTGCCGGAGACCGCGAGGGCGATGCCCTCGTCGCCGACATTGAACAGGCCGTGCAGACGCCGCCTGACGTCGTCGAGCAGCGCGACCATGTCGGGATCGAGATGACTGCGCTGCGGCGCGGTCATCGCTTCCAGGACGCGGGGCAGGACGGGGCTCGGTCCGGGGCCGAGCAGGAGGCGTGGGGTCGTAGGCAGCGTACTCACGCGCCGGATTCTACCCCGTGCGGCGCGAGGCTACCTGACGACGAGGCCCCATGGACTGCCGCCCGTGGCGATCTTCGTGACCGCGCCGCTGGCGACGTCGATGGCCGACACGTCGGCTCCGGGGCCGTTGGCGGTGAAGAGCGTGGTGCCGTCGGGGGAGAGGCCGATGCCCCACGGACGGTCGCCGACGTCGGCGTACGTGCGCGTGACGGTGCGGGTGGCCACGTCGATGGCCGACACCGATCGCCCACGCCCGTTGGAGACGAACAGCGTGCGCGCATCGGCAGACAGCACGGCGCCCATCGGGCGAGCCGGCAGCGAGCCGTCTCCGCCGGCGGGCAGGTCGATCGTCGCCACCACGGACCGCGACGCCACGTCCACCACGGAGATGGCGAACCCGAACTCGCCCGTCACGAACATCGTGGCGCCGTCGGGCGTGAACACGATGGTGCGCGGCCGCTTCGCCGTCGTCACGCGACCGACGACGGCGTGCGACGTGGTGTCGACGGCCACGATCTCGTCGTCTTCCTCGCATGTGATCCAGACGGTGCGTCCGTCGGGACTCGTCGTCACGCCTTCCGGCTCCTCGCCCACGGTCACGCGCGCCGTGATGGCGCCCGACTCGAGGTCGAGCACGGACATCTCCGCCGTCTCCTCGTTCGAGACGTACAGGAACCGGCCGTCTGTCGAGAGATCGAAGCTCTCGGGATCCTGTCCGCTCGGAAACGTTCGCACGAGCTTACGCGACGCGACGTCGACCACGCCGATGCCGTCGGCGGTGCGATCGGCGGGCGGCAATGTGGATTCGTCGATGCCCGGGGGGGCGATGGGGGAGCCCGAGAGCGCGACGTAGAGACGCGTGCCGTCGGCAGACAGCTTCAGGCCGCGCGGCCGCTTGCCGACGTCGATCCGCGACACGATCTCGCGCGTCGCCGCGTCGATGAGCACGACCTGCCCCTCTGTCTCGTTGGACACGTACAGGAGCGGCGCGGCGGGCGCCGGCGTGCCCGCCTGCGCCTGCTCGGTGGGAGAGGGCTGCGATCCACCGCATGCCGCGGCTGTCACCAACAGGGCGACGATTCCGGCGGCCTTCCACTGACGTACGGCGAACATGCGTCTCTCTCCCTTGATGCATACAGAC
>CAYRAE010000258.1:3034-5760 GCA_964422175.1 uncultured Luteitalea sp.
GCGGCCACGAGGATGTGCTGCCGGCCGTCGAGCATGTACGAGATGGCGGCGTTGCTCACGTTGCCGATGCGCGAGTGCCACAGCGGCGCGCCCGTCTCCGCGTCGTAGGCCACGAAGTTGCCCCCGGCGTCACCGGCGAACACGAGGTTGCCGGCTGTCGTGAGCAGACCACCGCCACCGCCGCCGGAAGCGAAGCCGCTGGCGCTCGGATAGGGGCGACGCCACTTGATCGAGCCGGTCGTGGGATCGATGGCCGTGAGGTAGTTACCGGTCGACCCCACCGAGACTTCTTCCTTGCCGCCGAGTCCCATCGATCCGCGCGGATCCGGATCGGTGAGGTAGTAGATCGAGAAGCCGTTGCGCTCGGTGACGTAGAACAAGCCCGTCTGCGGGTTGTATGCGGGCGGTTCCCAGTTGATGGTGCCGCCGGACGTCGGGTTGGTGATGGCGCCGGGGACCGTCGGGTCCTTGTCGGGATTGCGGCGCACCGACCCGTCCTTGGCCACCTCGCGGGCCCAGTTCGCGTCGCCCCCGAACTTCGACGTGATGAGGTGCTCGCCCGTCACGCGATCGAGCGTGAAGAAGTAGCCGTTGCGCGCGGCCGTCGACACGAGCTTGCGCATCTTCCCCTTCACCATGCCTTCGAAGAGGATGGGCGTCTGCGCGGAGTCCCAGTCGTGCATGTCGTGCGGCGACGTCTGGAACGCCCACGCCATCTTGCCCGTGTCGACGTGCACGGCCACGAGCGAGCACGTGTACAGGTTGTCGCCCTCGCCACGACCGGCGGTGTATGCGGGGATCGGGTTGCCTGTTCCGAAGATGTAGAGGCGCGTCTCGGGGTCGTAGACGCCTGGCAGCCAGGGGTGCCCGCCGCCGTACTTGGCCGACTGGAGGCTCGGCCACGTGTCGAGCCCCGGATCGCCTTCCTTCATCGGCACCGTGTAGAAGCGCCACCTGACGTCGCCCGTCTGCGGATCGAACGACTGGATGTAGCCCGGTGAGTCGATGTCGTTGCCGGTTCCGAGCAGCAGGTGATCGTCCACCACGATGGGCGCCATCGTCGAGAAGTACTGCTGCGTGAAGTCGGCGTGGACCTTGTTCCAGCGTTCCTTGCCCGTCTTCGCGTCGAGCGACACGAAGAAGTTGTCAGGCGTCACGAAGTAGAGGTAGTCCTTCCAGATGCCCACGCCGCGGTTGGCGATCGGCGTGCTGCCCTGCGTGCGCCAGAAGTAGTGCCAGAACTCGCGGCCGTCGCGCGCGTCGAGCGCCCACGCGTTGTCGGGCGTGGTCACGTAGAGCGTGCCGTTGACCATCAACGGCGTGCCCTTGACGTTGGCCGGGACGGCGGGCAGGCCTTCGGGACCCGTACCGCCCACGATGACGGGCGAGCCGCCGCCGAAGCGCGCGCGCCCCGCTGCGCCGGCCCCGGCCGTGAGACGCGCGGTCCAGGCGAGCGTGAGGTGCTTGACCGACGCGCCATCGATCTGCGTGAGCGGGCTGAAGCGCTTGCCGGTGTAGTCGCCGGAGTAGGTCGGCCAGTCGTCGCCCAGCGGTTGGACGAGGCGCCTGGGCTCGAGCGATGGCGCCGGGGCCGCCGTCGGGGCCGATGCCGGGGCAGCGGGCCCCTGCGCGGCAGCCGCAACGGGTAGCGCGAGGAACGAGAGCGTGAGAGCGAGTTGACGCGGGCTCATTTCAGGGTCACCAGGTAGGCCGTGACGTTGTGCATGTCGGCGTCTGTCAGCACGGTGAGCAGGGCGCGATGCCCCGTGAGCGGATCGGTGACGTCCACCTTCGGCGTGTCGCCGGCACGGCGGAAGGTGCGCTGCGATCCGTCTGGCAGCGCGATCGTGACGAGGAAGTCGTCGAGCCGCAGCAGCGTGCCTGTCGTGGTCTCACCGGACGGCAGCGTGACCGTCGCGGTCGTCACGGCACGCGGTGCGCCGATCTGGCGCGCGGCGCCGCCGCCGCGGGCCACCGCGCGTCCACCGGAGACCCAGAGGTTCTGCAGCGCCTTCGGTTCGGGCACGCGCGTGGCCAGGCCCGCGAGGTCGCCCGTGGCCGAATGGCACGACGCGCACCGCGCGGCGAAGTACCCGGCACCGGCCTTCGCGTTACCGACGAGGATGTTCAGTGCCACCTCCTCGCCGGGCGGCGGATTGCCCTGCCCGCCGATCTTGCTCTGCAGGTCGTGGACGAACGCGATCACCGCGTTGATGTCGGCATCTGGCAGCGGGCTCGGCGGCATGGTCGTCCCGGGTCTGCCGCTCTTGATGACGGGGAAGAGCGCTTCACCGGCCTTGTCGCTCAGGGCGAGCTGCGACCGCAGCAGGTTCGGCCCACCGAGCTGCCCGCCGCGTGCGTCGGCGCCGTGGCACGGTCCGCACGCGCCGGCGAAGATGCCGCGCCCGCGCTGGATGACGTCGGGGTCGCCCTTCGGGCGCTGCTGTGCGGGGAATCGACCCGGTGCCTGTCCCTGGCCGGGGCGTGGCGCCGGTGCTGCCGTCTGTGTGCCGGGGGCGGGCGGGCCGCCGTGTCCTTCGATGACCGGCGGTTGCGCCGGTGGCTGCTGTGGGGCGTCGCCCGCGCGCAGCGTGACCGACAGGGCCACGCCGAACGTGGCTGCTGCCACCCATCGTGCTGCTGTCATGCGTGTCGTTCTCCGCAACGAAGACGGCTGTGTGCCGTGTTCGGTCCTGACCATCGTTCTTGTACGACTCCACGACTCG
>CAYRAE010000259.1:0-5756 GCA_964422175.1 uncultured Luteitalea sp.
GGCGACCCTTGTACGCCAGGTAACCCATGAAGGCCAGCGTACCGACGAACGCCGCGAGCTTGATCGCGTCAGGCACCGGTCCCCTGGGGAGCGTGAGATACAGCAGCCAGAGCACGGGCTGCGCCACGGCGACGGCCCAGACGGTGCCGTAGAAGTAGCGTCGCTCGTGGCCTTCGCCCGCCGTGGACGGCTTCACGCGAGGAAGATAGCCGGCCAGACCGGCGATCCAGATCGAGCCCGCGATCGGGAGGTACGCGTATCGGTAGATCTCCTTGAGCATCCACGTGCCTGTGGCGATCGCCACCACGAGCCCTGCGATGTTGAGTACGGCGAACGCGACGGCTTCGCCCCACGCGAAGGAGTAACACACGCGGCGATACAGCGGGTTGGGGCGATCCTCGGTGAACCTGATGATGTACGGTGCCGGTTCACAGCCCGGTAAGCGGCCGCGCACGAACGGGATGCCCGTGGCGATGAGCACGACGCCGAGCCACAGCACCATCCGCCGATCGAAGCCGCGCTCGAACAGGTCGAACGTGAGCGGTCCTGGCGCGATGAAGAAGACGAAGATCCAGAGCGGCCAGTGCAGCCACCGGTAATGCAGCTTGTTCCTGGTGCGAATCTTCCGTTCTGTGTCGAGCTCGACGGGTATCCGATGGGACACGGCGTCAGAAAGTATACGGTGGCGTCACGGGCCGGAACTGTTGCCTGGACGCGGGTACGTGCGCGCCAGCAGGGCGTCCCACACGCGGTCGGGCACCAGCGCGCGCAATGTCATGAACACCGTCGCCGACCACCCGACCCGATAGCGCGGACGCGGGTCCATCGTCGTCAGCGCCGCCTCGATCGTCGCGGCCACGTCGTCGGCCGTCGCCGTCAGCCGCGCGAGCGGTCCCTTCTCGTACGACTCGCGCGTGATCCGCTCGACTTCCGACGTGAAATGGCCATACGGGTCCGACGCCCCCGGCCCCAGCGCCTCGACATGCGCGGACACGGTCTTCGTGAAGTTCGTCCGCACCAGACCCGGCTGGATCAGGACCACCTTGATCCCGAAGCCGGCCGTCTCGAAGCGCAGTGCGTCGGTGAGTGCCTCGAGCGCGTGCTTGGTGGCGTGATAGAAGCCGCTGCCGGGGAACGTGAGGCGGCCGCCCATCGATCCGATCGTGACGATGCGGCCATCCCGGCGCGCGCGCATCCCGGGCAGCACCAGCTGCGTGAGGCGCACGAGGCCGAAGACGTTCGTCTCGAACTGCGCCCGTACGCGCGACAGAGGGACCATCTCGAACGCGCCGGACTGGCTGTACCCCGCGTTGTTGACGAGCGCGCCGATGCCACCGGCCTCGCGCGTCACGCGCTCGACGGCGGCCTGCATCGCGTCCTCGTCGGTGACATCGAGCGCCAGCACGCGACATCCCGCCGCCGTCAGCTCGTCGAGCGTGCGCACGTCGCGCGCCGTGGCGTACACCTGCCAGCCGCGAGCCTGGAGCCGCAGCGCCGTCGCGTAACCGATCCCTGACGAACAGCCAGTGATGAGGACGACGCGGGAGACGGGAGTGGTGGTCATGATCCGAAGCTCATCATCTTCGTAAGCTCTTCAATACATTGATGTTGCGGTCAGTGGCGCACAGCCGGCACATGGTGTAGCCTGCCGCGCATATCGCCACGGTAGCGAAGAACCGGCCACGACTGGATTCTCCTGTCGGGCCGGTGCTGCATCGACGTACAGGAGGCGGAATGACGCGGAGTGCTGGGCTCTGGGCGGCGCTGTGTCTGTGCTGGCTGGCAACGGGCGGCGTCGCTGACGCGCAGGAAGCACGGGGAACCATACAGGGGCGGGTCCTCGACCAGGCCGGTGGCGTGGTCCCCGGCGCGCTGGTGACCGTCGTGAACACGGCGACGGGCCTCGAGACGCCGACCACGTCGAACGACGGCGGCAACTACCGCGTGCCGTTCCTCATTCCAGGTGTCTATCGAGTCACTGTCACACTGCACGGCTTCGGTCCCTTCCGGAGCAGCGACATCAGGCTGCACGTGGCCGACGTCCTGACCGTCGATGCCGTGCTGCCGGCTGGGCAGGTGACCGACGAAGTGACGGTGAGCGCGGCGGCGGTGACCATCGATCGCTCGTCGGCCAGTCTCGGGCAGGTGGTCGACAGTCGGCGCATCGCCGAACTGCCCATCCGCGAAGGCAGCGCCGTCGAACTCGTGATCCTCGCGCCCGGCGTGGCCAACACCACCAACCTCCGCTCGCGCAAAGCGGCCTTCAACAACGGATTGTCGCAGTTCTCGAGCGACGGCGCCGGCGAGAAGCGCAACGACTTCACGATCGACGGCGTGGCCAACGTCGCGGCCGATCGCGTCGCGTACAGTCCGCCGTCGGCGGCGGTCGAGGAGTTCAAGATCCAGACGTCGACCTACGACGCCGCGGTGGGTAACGCGATGGGCGCATCGGTCAACGTGGTCACCAAGAGCGGGACCAATCGACTCACGGGCCAGGTCTACGAGTGGTTCCGCGGCTCGATGCTCGACGCGCCCGACTACTTCGACAAACAGGCAGGCCGACCCAAGCGCGACTACAAGGACAACAGGTTCGGCGTCGCCATCGGCGGGCCCGTCGTGAAGAACCGGACGTTCTATTTCGCCAACGTCGAGGTGAACCCGTTCGAGGTCCCGACGCCGACCGTCGTGACGGTGCCTACCGAGCGCATGCGCAACGGCGACTTCTCCGAGTTGCTGGCGCTCGGTCCGCAGTATCAGATCTACGACCCCGCCACGACGCGGCCTCACCCCACGCAGGCGGGGCGCTTCATCCGCGATCCGTTCCCCGGCAACGTCATTCCCGCCGATCGCATCAGTCCGATCGCACGCCGCGTGCTCGACTACTTCCCGCTGCCGAATCAGCCGGGAACCGCCGATTTTGGCAACAACTACGTGAACCCGACGTCTGTCGCCGACGAGATGTACTACACGGTGACGACGCGCGTGGACCACAGCCTGTCGACGCGACACCGCGTGTACGGCCGCTACAGCTGGGACTTCTGGGAGGAGTCCAAGAACAACCTCTTCGACAACCTCGCCAGCGGCATCGTCCTCAATCGCAAGAACCGCGTGCTGGGCCTCGACGACGCGTACACGTGGCGCGACAACCTGCTCACGAACGTGCGGGCGGGTTATACGCGACAGTTGTTCCCCGAGCGGCGGCAGAGCCAGGGATTCGACCTCGCAGGCCTTGGCTTCTCGCCGGGGCTCACCTCGCTCATCGACCCGACGATGGCGACATTCCCGAACCTTGTCGTGGGCGGTCTCACGTCACTCGGCACGTGGGAGTCGGGCGACGGCTTCTTCACCACCGACGTGTACAACGTCACGGGCAGCCTGATGTGGCTCAAGGGTGGCCACAACATGAAGTTCGGCAGCGAGTATCGGCTGTACGTCGAGCACGCGAGCCGCTTCCCGACGGCGGTGTCGCCGACGCTGAACTTCACCAATCAATGGACGCGCGGACCTGTCGACAACTCGGCCGGCGCACCACGCGGCCAGGAGCTTGCGTCGTTCATGCTCGGCCTCCCCACGGGAGGGTCGATGAGCGTCCCCACCGACTACACCGAGCGCAGCGGCGTGATCGCCTTCTACGTGCACGACGACTGGCGCGTCGCATCCAACCTGACGGTGAACCTGGGCCTGCGTTACGAGTACGAGCAGCCGTTGCGCGAAGCGCGCGACAGGATGCTCAGCGGCTTCGATGGGAGCGCCGTACTCCCCATCACCGCCGCAGCGGAGGCGGCCTACGCACGCTCGCCGATTCCCGAAGTGCCTGTGTCGGCGTTCGCCGTACGCGGGGGCGCGCTCTATCCCGATACCGGCGGACCCGCGACGGCGTGGCGCGCGGATCGCAACAACGTCATGCCGCGTGCGGGCTTCTCGTGGCAACCGACGGAATCGACGGCCGTCAGGGGCGGCTACGGGCTCTACTACGACGCGCTCGGACCGAACCGCATCACGGTCAACCAGACCGGCTACTCGCGGGTGACGCCTCTCGTCGCGTCGCTCGACAACGGGCAGACCTTCATCGCGGACCTCGCCAATCCATTCCCGAACGGCCTGCTCGCACCGCAGGGGAGCGGCCTCGGCGTGATGACCAACGCCGGCCTCGATGTGTTCTACCCCTACGCCGGCGAGGTGCGGACGCCGCTGACGCATCGGTGGTCGATTGGCGTCCAGCAGCAGTTGCCGTGGCTCCTGCTTGGGGAGGTCACGTACGTTGCCGGGTACTCGCGCAACCTGCCCGTGCTCCGGGAGTTCAACGCCGTTCCGGGCCAGTACTTCTCGACATCGCCGGTCCGCGACAACGCCACCAACAACTACCTCACGCAGCAGGTGCCCAATCCGATCGCCGGGCTCCTTCCTGGCACCGGCCTCAGCGCCGCGACAGTGGCGCGTACGCAGCTGCTGCGCCCGTACCCGCAGTTCACGAGCGTGACAGCGTCACAGACGAACGGCGCGGCCGACTACAAGGCGGTGCAGGCGCGACTCGAACGGCGGATGGCCAACGGCATCACGCTTCAGGCCGGCTACACGTGGTCGCGAACCATGACCGAGACGGAGTACCTCAACGCGTTCGACGCCGACCTCCACCGCGTGATCGGGGTGTTCGATCGCCCGCACATGTTCGTCACGAGCGGCATCGTGGAGCTGCCGTTCGGCCGGGAGCGGAAGTGGGGTTTCACCTGGGGTACGGTGGCCGACGCGCTGCTCGGCGGATGGCAGGTCTCCTTCCTGCTCAAGCAGCAGAGCGGATCGCCGTTGTCGTTCGGCAACTACCTGCTGAAGCAGGGCATGACCGAGGCCGACATCCCGCTACCCCGCGGGGAGCGCACGAAGGAGCGCTGGTTCAACGTCGACGCGTTCGACCGCGTGCCCGCCAACCAGCTCGTCTCCAACGTGAGGACGACACCACTCCGGCTGGAGGACGTCAGAGGGCCGGGCTACGCGGTGCTCGATCTGGGCATCATGAAGAACGTGATGTTGGGCTCGCGGATGCGGCTTCAGTTGCGCGCCGAGGCGTACAACGCGCTGAACACGACGAACCTCAACAACCCCAACACCGCGCCGACCAATTCCGCGTTCGGGACGATCACGTCTCAGAACCCGTTCTCGCGTCAGTTCCAGCTGGCCGCGCGCCTGAGCTTCTGACACGCGCAAAATAAAAAAGCCCTGAGCATCGTGATGATGCTCAGGGCTTCGATATATCCCCGGCAGTGACCTACTCTCCCACAGACCTGCGCCTGCAGTACCATCGGCGGTGGAGGGCTTAACTTCCGTGTTCGGAATGGGAACGGGTGTGTCCCCTCCCCTATGGCCACCGGGAAACTTGTTGGCGGCCGGCACCGGACACATCCGGTACCGAGCCCTCGACGACATTCGTCGTCTGAGGTGCGCACGCCTGGGGCCCCAACATTCGTGAAGGGCATAACGTGCAGCCGCGCATCTGTTGTAAAAGAGCTCGCCGTAGCGGCCAAAGGCCGCGTAGGCGGACAACTGAATATCCTGCAAACGGTAGTGTTTACTCGACAACACCGCAGAGGGTGAAGTTATGGTCAAGCCTCACGGCCGATTAGTACCAGTCAGCTGAGGATGTCGCCACCCTTACACACCTGGCCTATCACCTGGTAGTCTACCAGGGGCCTTCAGGGACTTGCGTCCAGGGAGATCTCATCTCGTGGAGGGTTTCACGCTTAGATGCTTTCAGCGTTTCT
>CAYRAE010000260.1:0-5751 GCA_964422175.1 uncultured Luteitalea sp.
GCCTTCTGCACCCTGGCCGTCGCGGGCTGTGAATCGAACAAGAGCCGCAATCCCCTGAGCCCCACCGTCGCCGGGCCGATTGCCGGCGTCACCATCACGGCACCCAGGCCGCTCGAGCCCGTCAACGGGCAGGCGATCACGTCGGGCAATGCCGTCATCCTGCTCATCGAGAACGCCGCCACCACCGGTGAGCGCCCGATCTGGCTCCAGGTCGAGATCGCCACCGATACGGCGTTCCAGAACAAGGTCCATACCGGCGACAAGGTCTCGCCCGGATCCGGCGGACGCACGACGTATCAGGTGCCCGTCTCGCTGCCGGCCGGTGGTGCCCGCTACTACTGGCGCGCGCGGGCCCTCGACGGCGCCAATACCGGCGAGTACTCCTCCGCGTCCAGCTTCGTCATCCAGGACCCCGTCGTGATCGGCATCCCCTCGCCCGCAGGCCCGACGGGCGGCGCCGTGGTGACGTCCAACGCCCCGGACCTCACGGTGGCCAATGGCCTGGCGACAGGTCCGCTCGGCGGTCCCGTGGTCTATCGCTTCGAGATCGCTACCGATGCCAACTTCGCCAACATGGTCGGCGTCCTCGCCGTGCAGCGCAGCGGCGGGTCCACGACGACCGTCCAGCCGACGGGCCTGCAGTACAACACCACGTACTACTGGCGCGTGAACGCCACCGATGGCGTCCTGACGTCACCCTACTCCCCCACGGTGAGCTTCAAGACGCCCGCGGCACCGGCGCCTGCGCCCACGCCGAATCCCACCAACCCCACGTCGCCGACGACTCCGACGAACCCGACGCCGCCGGCCAGCCCGGCACCGGCACCGCCAAGTGGCGCCCGCGCGCCCAACCCCGGGGCGGGCCAGCGGCTGCCCCTGCCCAACATGTCGTGGGTCGTGGAAGAAGTGGCGCGCCAGTATCCGCAGGCCCTGCGCAACTCCTGCCAGGATCACGGGGGCTCCTGGGAGTTCATGGATCGCGTGGTCGACAGGCTGCGTCAGTACGACACGCGGTGGGGCTACAACGGCAAGCGCGGCAACACCAGCGACCCGTCGCACGACGTGATCGACTACAACTGGGGATCCGATCGCGACGAGGGAACGACCAACGTCTACATCATCGACATCATCGGGGGGCACTGCGGATCGTCACCGTCCCCGGCCTGGATCGATCAGACGGGCGTCACGGCCAGTTCCGGCACTATCGGTCGATGGACCGGCCGCGGACGCTTCTGAGCGTCCCCATCCCTGCAACCGAGGCGGACTATGTCCGCCTCGGTTGACTTCCTTCGCGCCCTATCCAACAATCATTCGTCCGATTCCCGGCGGACACGCAATCGCGGTGCGGTCGCCGTACGCTCGCACCACACGTCAACCATCGTCACGCAGACAACGATCCGACGGGGCTCGGAGCGGCTGTTCGACCGTTTCCTCTATGAATTCACGCACATTGTTGGTTCTTGGGCTGCTGCTCACGCCTGCGCTGGCCGCGGCACAGTCCACTCCATATGAACAGCGCGGCTTCGTGCAGATCGGCGCGGGGGCCCAGAGCGGCTCGCACGACGTCGTCAGCACGTCGACGTTCACCATCTACGACGAGCAGGGCACCGTTTCCGGATCGCAGACGTACGGCGGCGGCACCATCCTGAACATCGGCGGCGGCGCGCGGGTGTGGAAGAACCTGGTGCTGGCGCTCAACTACACGCGCAACTCCGACACCATGGACACGGCGGTCGTGGCACGCGTGCCGCATCCCCTGTTCCTGAACCGGCCGCGTGAAGCCCCGATGCCCGTGAGCGGCCTGAAGCACGAAGAGAAGGCCTATCACGTCAGCCTCAACTGGATGATCCCCATCGGGAAGGACCTCACGCTCGGCGTGGGCGCCGGCCCGTCGTTCGTGGGCGTGTCGCACGAGTTCGCGAGCTCCGCGCGCGTGCAGGAAACCGGCACCGCACCCGACTTCACGACGGTGATCGTGCAAGACGTGGCCTTCACGCGCGGCGAGAAGACGGGCAAGACGCTGAACGTCGGCGCGGACCTCACCTATAACCTGCCATTCGAGCTCGGACAGGCGGGCCGCCTGGGCGCGACTCTCGGCTTCAGGTATGCCGGCGGCACCGTGAACCTGCCGACGGGCTCGTCTGGTGACGTGGACGTCAAGTACGGCGGCACCCAGTTCTGGGGCGGTCTCCGCATCTCCTTCTGATCGCGTCGTCACGAGGATCACACGACCATGAAGCAACTCTTCTCCACCGGTCTCGTCTCGCTGCTCGCGCTCAGTGCCGCCTGCAGCAACAGCTCCAACCCGATGTCGCCGTCGGCGACGGGCATCGGCTCCGTGTCGGCCGTGCCGGAAGGTACGCCGACGCTCAAGGCCAACGTCCCCGGCACCCCGGAGCCGGCGTCAGGGGCGACCACCGAACTCGGCCCCACCAACACCGTCCCCGTCACGCTGTCAGTGACGACCGCCATCGCGACGCATGCCAACACCGTAGCGCTTGGCCACCGCTTCCAGTTGTTCGAAGGCAGCACGCTCATCGCCGAGCCGCTGATTCCGGGCGGCAGCGGCAGGACGAGCTGGCCGGTGACGGCGCAGCTCAAGTACGAGACGACGTACACGTGGCGCGCGCGCGCGGAACTGGCCGATGCCTACGGGGCGTGGTCGCCGACGTGGACGTTCACGACGCCTGCGGCACCTGTCTCCGGTGCGTTCCGCACGCCGGATCCGGCGCCAGGCACGCGCCTGCCGCTCCCCAACCGCGTGGGCGTGGTCGACGCGGCGTTCAGAGCACGTCCTGACCTCGTCAGGCGTTCGTGCCAGGAGCACGGCGGCACGTGGGAGTTCATGGACTACCTGGTCGACGAACTCCGCAAGGAAGACAACCGCTGGGGCTACAACGGCAAGCGCGGCAACGCGAACGATCCCTCGATGGACGTGGTCGACTACCACTGGGGCGCGGGTCCGAGCGAGAACAGCACGCAGGTCTACATCATCGACGTCATGTACCAGCACTGCGGCAACGCGCCGTCGGCGGCCTGGATCGATCAGACGGGCGTCACCGCCAGTTCCGGCACCATCGGCCGGTGGACCGGTCGCGGCCGCTTCACGAACTAGCCACGCGATTCCGCAAGAGGCAGGGCGCCCCTCCGGGCCCGACCTCAGGATTCAAGGAGCGAGCGGCCGCATGCCCTGGCGCATGCGGCCGCTCGTTGCGTAGAGCGTCACGTTCCGTGTGCGGTAGAGCGCCGGAAAGAGTCCCTGATGCTCGTCGAGCATCAGGCCGAAGGCCGGGTGCAGCCGCCGTTCCTCCGGCCCCATCACCAGCACGTCGATCCGGAGCGCGCGTGCCTCCGTGAAAGCCTCGTCGGCGTCGGTCATCTCGTACAACGCCCGGATGCGACGACTGATGGCCTCGTATGGCGCGACGGGGATCATCGAAATCGGCAAGCCCCCGGCCATGCGTCGCTCACCGAACGCCGGGATGTAGGCCCACGTCGCCGGATTGCGCGCCAGCGCGTCCACCTGCACGCGCGCATCGAGCGGCGTGTTGCGGGCAATCCACTGCAGCGCGTTGAGCTCGTCGTGTCCGAGCACCAGCGTCCATGGAAATCCCGCCGCCTGCTCGCGGTTGCTCACGTCCTGCGTGTTGTACAGATCGATGGCGACGGTGGGTGCGGTGAGGCCCACCACCAGGACGAGGCTGGCCAGTCCCATGCCGCTCAGCGCGCGACGAGATCGGTGCACGAGCCGCCACCACGTCCAGCCGATCGTGCCGCCCGCGGTGATGAGAATCAGATGGCCGGCGCGCCAGCCGACGTAGACGTCCTGATGATCGCGGACATCGACGAAGTAATAGAAGGCCAGTGACACCACGAGGGCGATGAGCGGCATCAGGAACCTGTCGCGCCGGTGACGAGTCGTCTGCCGCCAGCCCCACCAGAGTCCGATCAGCAGGATCAGCAGCAACGGCCCGAGGCTCAGCGCGAGGCCCGTCAGCGGGTGTTCCCGCACGAGCGGATTCACCCCGAACTGCACGAACGCATGGTCGTCGGGCTCGATGTACTCCAGACGCCGGCTGAGCCACACAGCCGTCATCAACGGGACGCCTGCCGCCAGCGCCTGCCACACGCCCGTGCGCCAGGCGCGCGTGCGCACGATCGCCACGCCCGCGACGCCCGCCGTCATCACGGCCAGCATGAACGCCGAGAAGGTGCTGACGAGCAGGCCCACGCCGAGCAGAAGTCCCGCCAGCGCACTCGCACGCACACGGGGCTGCCGGCGCTGCTGCATCATCACGAGCAGTCCCAGACAGCCGAGCGCATATCCCATCTGGTGGTGCGGCTGATAGAGCAGCAGCCGCTGCAGGCCGTCGACGGGAAGCGTGCCCAGCAGCCAGCGGCTGATCGCGTCGATGTTCAGGTACTGCACGAGCGACAGGGGCCGCGCCTGCCGCCACAGATCGACGAGCGCGTAGAGGCCCTCGGGGCTCGTGAAGAGCACCGAGACGAGGCAGCCGAGCACCGTGGCACTGACGCCACGCGTGACGTGCTTGCCGAGCGCGTAGAGGAACGCGACGAACGCGACGCCGCTGAAAACGGCATCGGCGAGCAGCAGGTGGTCCAGCCGGACCTCGCGCGCCAGCGTGCGATGCTCCAGCGACGGCATCAGGTGGGCCATCCAGTAGTAGTGGAGCGGCATCTCCTGATGGAACGGATTGACCGGCAGGACGTCGCCTTTGCTCACTTCGGACACGACGGCCATCGCCCATACGAAGTCGGCCGTGAAGTACGCACGATACGCGCGCCCTTCCGGAAGATCCGCGCCCACGCGCGAGTACGGCCGCGCCACCACCAGGGGCACGAGGAGCAGGAGCAGCGCCACGGCGAGCACGTCGCGGCGTCCGAACCGGGGTACGTCGAGGTGCGATCCGAGAGACGGCGTCCACCACGCGAGGCCGGTGGCGATCGCCGGGGCACCGAGGAGCCACAGGGCGCTCTGCCATCCCGCGAGCCACGCCGCGAGCAGGACCAGGCTGCTCATGGCAAAGCCGACAGGTGCGCCGAGCAGCAGCGCCAGACCGATACGCGACCGGCAGTCGCGATAGGCGCGCAGCACGCCGACCACCCCTGGTACCACCCAGGCCGCCGCCACGCCTGCCAGCCAGAGCACCCACCAACTCGAGACGCACAGCCATGCCGTGCCGAGGATGCACGCGCTCACGGCGATGACGACCGCCCACGGTCGTACGAAGGCACTCATCGCGAACGCCTCCGGGCACGAACCGGCTCTGCGGCGCGCTCGACGAGTACGATCGACCGGCTGGTGAACGTCAGGCGCCTGTCGTGGCGCCAGGCGCGGAGGATCTCCCTGAAAGCCGTCAGGCGTGCGCGATGCGCCGAATCGAGCGGCTCGCTTTCCAGGCGATCGATCAGCGCCAGTTCGAGCGTCGCAACGGTCGTGTCATGCGAGAACGCCAGGAACGCCCGACCCTGTCCGAGCGGCACCAGCTTCACGTCCGGCAGATCGTCGAACGCATCCTCACGGACGACGATCAACGACTGGCTGTGGCCGATGGGAAGCAGATCCACGTCAGGCGGAACTCCGCGGCTGCCCTCTCCCGCCTCATCCCGGCCCCGCAGTCTGTCGACGAGCTTGACGATCGCCCACCCGACATCCGGATCGGTCTGCTGAAGGAATTCCACGGTGTCCTGCGGCAACGTCAACGCCACCAGCGTCGACGGCCTGCCGAA
>CAYRAE010000261.1:0-1267 GCA_964422175.1 uncultured Luteitalea sp.
GAAGTCGATGCCCTTCGGCAGCGTCTCGTCGATCGTCATCGCACCCGTCGCCGGATCGATCCTGACGATGAGCGCCCAGCTCATGTCGTTGCCCGTCACCACGAGCCGGTCGGACGTCCTGTCGGCCGCCACCCAGTGCGGCATGTGGAATGCCTTCGGAAAACCGAGGCGCGATGCTTCCACCGGCTTCATCGGATCGGAGACATCGAGCGCGATGAGGCCGTTCACCGCCGGGACGGTCTGCACGTAATACCTGCCCACGACCACCGGCACGGCGCACGCGTCGTGCATCGTCGTTCCACCGGGGAAGGCGTACACGAACGCGGCCTTCGGCACGCCATCGGTTGCGCCGTCGATGCGATAGACCCCGCACGAGAATGTCCCCACATACACGGTCCCATCCGCCAGCACGCGCGGCTCTGCCGGATCGACGTGATGTGTGCCCTGCCCCGACGGCGGCAGATCCACGGTCGCCAACACCCTGAGGTCCGACACCGACCACACCTGTACCTGGCTGGTCGTGTCGTAGGGCTCTCCCGGCCAGCCCATCTCGGCCAGCGTCACGACAGCACGATCCTTCCCCGGCACCACGGCGAGACTGTAGGGCCAGACGAGATCGTCCGGCGTTGTCGCGGACTTCGCGGACGCCGTCCGCAACACCGTCCCGTCGGGCGCGAGTTCGGCGAGCCCGCCCGGCGCGCCGTACCTGCCGTGCATCCCCTGCAGCGTCACCAGCACGTTGCCACTGTCGAGCCGGGCATAGCTGTGCGGAAACGCGAACTCGCCCATCTCCCTGAACTGCGCCGCAAGCGTCGGATGCAGCGGATCGCGCAGGTCGAGCAGCGACGTCAGCCCCGCGGTGAACCCATCCGCAAACAGCCGTCCACCCTGGGGGAACTCGTATTCCACGTGGTGCGGCATCGTTCCCGTCGCCCCGATGCGCAAGGTCGCCACCACATCGCCGTAAGTCGCGGAGCCATCGCGCAGGTCCACCACCGACAGGAAGTCGCTGTGCTCGCGATCCTTGTCACCCGACCAGACGAACAGGAACTGCGACGCTGCGGGAGACCCCGGCGCAGCCGGCGCCTCGCCTTCCCGCGCCACCGGATGGCACGCCACGACCAACGCCGCACACACCACCCCGAGCAGACTGCGCATGGCCCGACTCTGTCACGAATCCTTCTCAGCCGACCACCTTGCTGACGAGTCGGTCGGCGTGATGACGCCCGAGAAGATCGCCTCGCGCCACCTCTGCATCCAGGAGCCC
>CAYRAE010000261.1:1367-5751 GCA_964422175.1 uncultured Luteitalea sp.
GGCGCCCTGAGCCTGACCGGCATCGCGCTGCTGGCCATGGCGACCGCACGCCGCCGGGCTCGATCGCAGTAGAATCCAGCTCAGCCGGCGGAGGCATCGTCCGCCGAACGCCTCGTCGTGCCGACGTCCTCCACGTCCCACCGCGCTCGCGTCGCCGCCATCGACATCCTCCGCGGCATGACCGTGTTGTGGGTCGCGGCGATGCACTTCTACATCGACACGCGAGGTGTGCCCGGCCCGGACGCGACGGCGTCGGCGGCGTGGGCCGCCGCGAGCGCCGGCCGGCTCACGGATCTCACGGGCATCCTCGCGCGATCGATTGTCGGCCTCCCGGGGTTCCGGCTCGACATCCTGCTGTTTGTCACCGGCCTCGTCCTGTCGATGTCGCGTCCGTCGACCGCCAGGGATTTCGCCTGGCGGCGGGCCCGCAGCATCCTGCCCAACTACTGGCTCGGCAGCCTCCTCGTGGCCGGATGGCTCCTGACGCTGGCCGCCCTCCGAGCCTTCCTGCACGACACGCCGTTCGACGTGGAGCGACACCAGGGGACGCTGCTGGCGCACGTCCCGTACGTGTTCGAGTGGGGGGATCTGCTCCGTTCGCTGTCGGTCGTTGGCCGGTTCGGCGATCCGCGGACCATGCAGGTGGTGGCCCCGTCGCTCTGGTACCTCATGCTGGTGGCGCAGGTATACGTGGTGTTCCCCGCGTTGCGTCACCTGATGGTGCGCCTCGGCCCTGTCCGGTTCCTGCTCGCGGCCGCCGCGTTCACGTGTGCGGCCCGGGCGTTGGCCTTCTCCGTCCCGCTCGTGCCGACGTTCGATCCCAATGCCACGGTGATTTGTTTCCTGCCGTTTCGCGTCTTCTCGCCGGCGCTGGGCATGGTCGCCGCCGGCTGGATGGACCGGATATCGTGGCAGCCACGCCCGGCCATCGTGGCTGCCGCCGCCGCGGGTGGTGGAGGCCTGCTGCTCGGGTCGTCATGGCTGGGGGCGCAGATGAACGAGCCCGGGACATGGCTGGGCGTGTTCGGTCCGATTCTGCCGTTGACCGCCTCGCTTCCCGGACTGTGGGCGGCGATCGTCCTGACCCTGCGCTGGCAGCCGACATGCGTTGCACTCGCGTGGATCGGGCGTCGATCGCTTTCGGCGCTCGTCGTCCAGGACGTCCTGCGTTTCGCCACGGGCACCATGCTCGTGCTCCTCGGCGGCCCGTTGGTGGCGTCGACGACGTGGTGGGCGCTGCCGTTCTATCTCGGGGCAGTCATGGCCCTGACGGCACTCTGGGATCCGATACAGCGTGCCGCGACGGATCGCTGGTGGCCGAAGCCGGCCCCCGCCCCGGTGACCAAGGCCGCAGTGGCCTGACAGCGGCGCGCGCGGCGCGAGCGCATTGACGCTGTACGGGTTCGGGTCTATGGTAGGCCGCACCGCTAGCGTCCAGCCTCACGCCATGACGACCGAGTCCCGTCGCCGTGATCGTCTGCTGTCTCTGGTCACCCGTCTGTACCAGGCGCCCGAGCACGCTGGTGGATGGCGGGCGTTCCTGGAGGACCTCTGCACCACGCTCGACGGTTCGGCCGCCAGCTTCATCGCGCATGACCCGCGCTCGATGCGCTACCAGTTGTCGGAGTCGGTGCAGATCGATCCCGACGTGCGGCACGCCTACAACTCGCACTGGCATGCCGAGGACCCCTGGCCTGCATCTCGAGGATTGAGCGCTGGCGTGCCGTCCTGATCTACGCTGTCGCGCATGACGCGAGCCATCCTCTCGTTCGCACTCGCCGGTGTCGTGCTCGCCACACCGGTCGGTGCGCAGACGCCCGTCGCGACCGACGCGCCTCGGCCTGAAGCGACGTCGTTGCTCGGCACGCCGCTGTTGCCGCCCGTTCCCATCCCGAACGAAGCGAAGCTGCTCGACGACCTGCGGCTTGCGCAGTCGGTGGCCAACACGACCACGCCGGAGGCCATCATCTGGATCGGCCGCCGCCAGGCGTATCTCTGGCGCTACACCGACGCGATCGCCACGTTCACCGACGGCATCAGGCGCTACCCGGACGATGCGCGGCTGTACAGGCATCGCGGCCATCGTTACATCACGACGCGACAGTACGACCGCGCGCGTGCCGACTTCGAGCGCGCCGCGGCCCTGATCCGCAACACCGCCGACAGCATCGAGCCCGATGGCGCGCCGAACCCCGCGGGCCAGCCGCGCAGCACGCTGCACTTCAACATCTGGTACCACCTCGGCCTCACCTATTACCTTCAGGGTGACTTCGCGAAGGCCCTCGACGCCTACACGCAGTGCCTGGCGGTCTCCACCAACGACGACTCGATCGTCGCCACGAGCGACTGGATGTGGATGACGCTGATGCGGCTCGGGCGGAAAGACGAGGCCGCGCGCGTGCTGGCGCGCATCACGCCGAAGATGGACATCCTGGAGAACGGCTCGTACCATCGGCGCCTCCTGATGTACAAGGGGCTCGACACGCCCGACGCGTTGCTCGATCCCGCCGGCGCCGACGCGACGACGATCGCCACGCAGGGCTACGGCGTGGGCAACTACTACCTCGTCATGGGCGACCGCGAGCGGGCGCGCCGGACGTTCACACAGGTGATCGCCGGCAGCGGCTGGAACGCGTTCGGCTACATCGCCGCCGAAGCCGACCTCGCGCGCATGCGATGACGGCCGCTGGCTGTCCTGAAGGCCGATAGCCGCCGGCCCAAGGCCGAGACCGAAGGAGACATTCGTGTTCACCTCGTTGATGCTCGTCACCACGATGCTGTTCGCCCAGGGTGAGGCGCCCGCCATGGAACGCATCCTGATCGATCACCACAAGGCGATCCGCCTGCGCGACGGCGTGACCGTCTACGCCGACGTCTATCGCCCCGCGCGCGACGGACGCTTTCCGGCGATCGTCGTCCGCACGCCCTACGGCGTGCAGCGCGAGAACGTCGGCGTCCACGATCGGCTGATCAAACTCGCGCGTCTCGGTTACGCCGTCGTCAACACCGACGTGCGCGGGCGCTACGAAAGCGAAGGGAAGTGGGATCCCTTCCGCTTCGAAGCGAGAGACGGCTACGACGTCGTCGAGTGGTCGGCGAAGCAGCCGTGGTCCACGGGCAAGGTCGCCATGCAGGGCGGCAGCTATCTCGGGCACGTGCAGTGGGCCACGCTCGGCGAACAGCCGCCGAGCCTCGTCGCGGCATTTCCGGCCGTCGCCTCGACCAACCTGTACGCCAACTGGATCACGCAGGGCGGCGCCTTCCACCTCGCGTTCAACTTTGGGTGGGGCGTGGTGCGCATGCCGTATCGCATCATGCAGCCGCAGTGGTATTTCACCGGACCGGATTCCGCGCCGGAACTGCGCTACGAACATCTCCTCACACATCTGCCGCTCGAGACGATGGATGAGCGCGCGTTCCGGCACCCGGTGAAGCACTGGCGCGACTGGCTGGCGCACGAGAGCTACGACGCGTACTGGAAAGCGGTGAGCGACGAGGAGAAGTTCGCGAAGGTCAACGTGCCCGTGATGACGCAGGGCGGATGGTTCGACATCTTCCTGCCCGGCACGATCGACGGCTTCGTGGGCGTCCGCACGAAGGGCGCCAACGAGCGGGCGCGTTCACTGACGCGCATGGTGATCGGCCCCTGGGGACACGGCCCGTCGCGCAAGTACGGGGATCTCGACTTCGGGCCCGACGCGGAGCGCACGCTGTTCCAGTACGAACAGCGCTGGCACGACTTCCACATGAAGGGCATCCAGAACGGCGTGGACACAGAGCCGCCCGTGCAGATCTTCTACATGGGGATCAACAGGTGGCGCGGCGAGCAGGACTGGCCCATTCCAGGCACGACGTCGGCGCGCTGGTACCTGCAGCCCGGCGGCCGACTCTCGCCCGTCCAGCCTGCGTCAGCCGACGGTTCGACGACGTACCAGTACGACCCGAACGATCCGGTGCCGACAACGGGTGGCAACAACTGCTGTGGATCGCCCACGATCGCCGGCCCTGTCGATCAGGCCCCGCTCGACGGCCGCAAGGACATCGCGCGCTTCACGAGCGACGTGTTGAAGGAACCCGTCACCGTAGCCGGCAAGGTGACGATGGATCTGCACGCGTCGACGGACGGGAAGGACACCGACTGGATGGTGAAGCTGATCGACGTCCATCCAGACGGCAAGGCCTACCCGATGGCGGAAGGCATCCTGCGCGCCCGCTTCCGTGAGGGGCTCGACAGGCCGTCGCTGCTCACACCGGGGCAGACGTATCGCTACACCGTCGATCTGATCGGCACGGCCGTGGTGTTCCAGCCGGGACATCGGATCAGGGTGGACATCACGTCGAGCAACTTCCCGCAGTTCGATCGCAACCTGAACACGGGAGATCC
>CAYRAE010000262.1:0-5715 GCA_964422175.1 uncultured Luteitalea sp.
TGCGTGGCGGCAGCGGTTCTCTCGAGCAGCGCGAACGCGTGCGTCCGAATCGTCGCCGTGTCGCCCACGCCTCCGGACACGCTCTGACTGCGCGTCACGGTCGTGAAATCGCCGTAGCGCACCTTCAGCGTGACGGTCCGCGCGCGGTACTGCTTGCGCTCCAGCCACTCGCCGCAGATCGCCGACAGTCGATCGAGCTGGTTGCGCATGGCGGCCACGTCGCGCATGTCCTCGTCGTAGGTCCGCTCGGCGCCGTGCGACCTGGTCGGACGATCGGGCGTCACGCGGCGGTCGTCGCGTCCCCACGCGAGCGCGGTGAGCCACGCGGCCTGCGAGCCCACGGCCGCCGCGAGCGTCGACGGTGTCGCGGTGCGCACGTCGATGAGCCTGTCGATCCCGTGTGCGCGCAGGCGCTTCGCCGTCACGGGGCCCACGCCCCACAGCGCGTCGATGGGGAGATGCTGCAGGAACGCCTCCATGCGTTCGGGCGCGATCACCGTGAGGCCGTCGGGTTTGCGCCAGCCCGACGCGATCTTCGCGAGGAACTTGTTGGGCGCAACGCCAGCCGAGGCCGTGAGGCCCGTTGCCTCGCGGATCGCATGCTTGATGCGCCGTGCGACGTTCACGCCCAGCGCCTCTCCCCACGCGTTCTCGGTCACGTCGAGATACGCCTCATCGAGCGACAGCGGCTCCACGAGCGGCGTCACCGATCGGAAGATGCCAAACACCGTCTGCGACGCCGATCTGTACTTCGCGAAGTCCGTCGGGACGATGACGAGGTTCGGGCACAGGCGCACCGCTCGCGACATCGGCATCGCCGATCGCACGCCGAACACGCGTGCCTCGTACGACGCCGCACACACGACCGCACGGCTTTCCGGACGCCCGCCCACCACCACGGGCTGTCCGCGCAGTTCAGGCCTGTCGCGCTGCTCGACGGACGCGTAGAACGCGTCCATGTCGATGTGCAGAATCCGCCGCACGTCAGTAGAGCGGGAGAACATAGGGCGAAGGAAGAGTAACGGGAAAAGGCCGATGGCCGATAGCCGAGGGCCGTCCGCGCTACAGTGCTCTGATGTCCACCCTGGCGGGCTTCGAGCATCAGTACGTTCCGGCGGCAGACGGCGCGCAGACGACGCTGGTGCTGTTGCACGGGACGGGAGGAGACGAGCACGACCTGCTGCCGCTCGGCCGGGCGCTGCATCCAACGGCGGCGCTGCTCGGCCCGCGGGGGCGCGTGCTCGAAGGGCACATGCCGCGCTTCTTCCGTCGCTTCGCGGAAGGCCGGTTCGATCTGGACGATGTGCGCGTGCGGGCGGGGGAGTTGGCCGCCTTCCTCGACGTTGCGGCGCGCGAGTACGGCCTCGCGCGCGATCGCTTCGTGGCGGTGGGGTATTCCAACGGTGCCAACATCGCGCACGCGACACTGCTGCTGCACCCTGACAGCTTCGCCGCGGCGGCGCTGCTGCACGCGCAGTTCATCCTCGCGCCGGATCCGCTGCCGGCGCTCGACGATCGGCCCGTGTTCCTCGCTGCCGGCGAGGCAGATCCGATCGTGCCCATCGCCGAGGCACGACGCCTGGCCGACACGCTTGCGGCGGCCGGCGCGTCTGTGACACCGTTCTGGTCTTCCAGCGGCCACGCCCTCACGCGAGACGATGTGACGCGGGCGCAGCAGTGGCTGAACGGGACGGGCTTTGGCACGTAAATACAGGACATGGATCCGGAACGACTCATCGGCGAGCTGATCGGCGGCTTTCTCGGCGGCAAGAAGAAACGGCGTCGCGGCGGCTTCGGTCTGTCGGGCGTCGGCAGGCACGCGGCTCGACGTGCGGGTGGCAGCCTGTTGAACGCGGGTACGCTCCTCACCGTCGGCGGTCTCATCTGGGGCGCACTCGAGACCATGCAGGGGAGTGCGACAGCGGAGCGGGCACCGGGCACCGGTGACCGGGCCTCGGACGGCTCCGCGAATGTGCAGCACGGCACAGCGCCAGGGACGGTACCACCGCCACCACCGGTGCCGGATAGTTCGCCGCGCGGCGTGATGAGCGGTGCGTCGGGTCCGGCGGTCGTGCCGCCGCCGCTGCCCATTCCTGGCACGTCGCTGACTGCCGTGCCACCGCCTCCGCCGCTGCCGACCGCGTTGCTCCCGCTGATTCAGCTCGCCGTGAGCGCGGCGCGCGCCGACGGCGAGTTGTCGGACGAGGAGATCGCGCTCATCCGCGATCGTGCCGACACGCTGGGCGCCGCGGCGCTGGTCGACGCCGAGTTGCAGGCGCGCCGGCCTCTCGACTCGATCGCGTCGGCGTTCGTCTCGCCGCAGCAGCGCGAGGTCGCGTACGCCGTCGCCTACGCCGTGGTCCGCGGTCAGGACGGCATCTCACCCGGCGAGCGCATGTATCTCACCCAGTTGCAGCGCCTGCTCGCGCTGCCGCACGACATCGTCGATCGCATCGAGCGGGAGACGCTGTCGGGCGAATCAGGCTGATCTCCTCGTTGTCTCCTGCCGATATCGATGACCATGTGGTACTACGCCCAGAACAACGCTCCAGTCGGTCCGATCTCGTTCGATGACCTCGTCGGTCGCATTCGCACCGGCGTGGTCGGACCCGACACGCTCGTCTTCACCGCGGGTATGACGCAGTGGCAGGCGGCGAAGGACTCGCCGCCGCTCGCGTCGCTGTTCACAGTCGCTGCGCCCCCCGGGGCTCCCGCGTCAGTGGCGGCAGCGGACCCTGTCGCGTCGGCACCCTCGCCTGCCTACGCCGCTCCTGCCGGCGGACGTACGGCGCACGAGCTCACGTACCGCATCGTGGGCGAGGACGTGCAGTTCGTGGAGGTGGAGCTCGACCCGGGCGAAGCCGCCGTGGCCGAGGCGGGCACCATGATGTACATGACCGCCGGCGTGCAGATGGACACGGTGTTCGGCGACGGCAGTCAGCAGCAGGCGGGCGGCATCATGGGCGCGCTCGTGGGCGCTGGTAAGCGACTCCTGACCGGTGAGAGCCTGTTCACGACGGTGTTCTCCAACCCGTCGGCGTCGCTGCAGAAGGTGGCCTTCGCGGCGCCGTATCCCGGACGCATCCTGCCGATGGACCTGAAGCAGCTCGGCGGCGAGCTGATCTGCCAGAAGGACAGCTTCCTCGCCGCGGCCAAGGGCGTGTCGATCGGCATCGCGTTCCAGAAGAAGATCGGTGTCGGCCTGTTCGGCGGCGAGGGCTTCATCATGCAGCGCCTGACCGGCGATGGCCTGACGTTCGTGCACGCGGGCGGCATGATCGAGGCGATCGATCTGCGGGCGGGCGAGCAGTTGCGCGTCGACACCGGGTGTCTCGTCGCGCTCACGCCGTCGGTGCAGTACGACGTGCAGTTCGTCGGCAAGGTGAAGACCGCGCTGTTCGGCGGCGAAGGGCTCTTCTTCGCCGTCGTCACGGGGCCTGGCCGCGTCTGGCTGCAGTCGCTGCCGTTGAGCCGCATGGCCGACCGCATCCTCAAGGCGGCACCGGGCCTCACGCGTGGCGGCAAGGAGGAAGGCTCCATCCTCGGCGGCCTCGGCAATCTCCTCGACGGCGACAACTAGCCGTCATCGGCCGCGTCGCGGCTGCTACACTATCGGGCGGCCTGGCCTCGGTGGCCGGCCGCCTCACGCATGGCACCTCAGTACATCTACGTGATGAAGGGGCTGACCAAGGTCTATCCCCCGGACCAGGTCGTGCTCAAGGACATCTGGCTGTCGTTCCTGCCGGGCGCCAAGATCGGCGTGCTCGGCTACAACGGCGCCGGCAAGTCGACGTTGCTGCGCATCATGGCGGGTGTCGAGACGGAGTTCTCCGGCGAAGCGTTCCTCGCCCAGGGCTGTACCGTCGGCTACCTGCCGCAGGAACCGCAGCTCGATCCGGCCAAGACCGTGCTCGGCAACGTCGAGGAGGGCGTGCAGGCGATCAAGGACCTGCTCGCGCGCTTCGACGAGCTGTCGGCCAACTACTCCGACGAGACCGCCGACGAGTTCGCCGCGGTGCAGGACAGGATCGACGCGGTCGACGCGTGGAATCTCGACAGCAAGCTCGAACTCGCGATGGACGCGCTGCGTCTGCCGCCGCCCGACGCCGACGTCACCACGCTGTCTGGCGGCGAGCGGCGTCGCGTGGCCTTGTGCCGTCTGCTGCTGCAATCGCCGGACCTGCTGCTGCTCGACGAGCCCACCAACCATCTCGACGCCGAATCGGTCGCGTGGCTGGAGCGCTTCCTCAAGGAATACGCAGGCACCGTCGTCGCGATCACGCACGATCGCTACTTCCTCGACAACGTCGCCGGCTGGATCCTCGAGCTCGATCGCGGGCAGGGCATCCCGTGGGAAGGCAACTATTCCAGCTGGCTCGATCAGAAGCAGCAGCGACTGGCGGGGGAGGCGAAAGCCGAGTCGCGCCGGCAGCGCTCGCTGCAGCGTGAGCTCGACTGGATCCGCATGTCGCCGCGCGCGCGCCAGGCCAAGGGCAAGGCGCGTCTCAACGCGTACGAGGATCTGCTCGCGCAGGACACGAAGGAGAAGCTCGACACCGTCGAAATCTACATCGCACCGGGGCCGCGTCTCGGCGACGTGGTGGTCGAGGCGCGCGACGTGCGCAAGGCGTTCGGCGAGAACCTGCTCTTCGAGAACCTCACGTTCACGCTGCCGCGCGGCGGCATCGTGGGCGTGATCGGTCCCAACGGCGCGGGCAAGACCACGCTGTTCCGGATGATCACGGGCGCCGAGTCGCCCGATGCCGGCACGCTGCGTCTCGGCGAGACCGTGCAGCTCGGGTATGTCGATCAGTCGCGCGACGCGTTGAAGGCCGACCGCACGGTGTGGGAGGAGATCTCCGGCGGCCACGACGAGATCACGCTCGGCAGACGCACCGTGCCGTCGCGCGCGTACGTGTCGTGGTTCAACTTCAAGGGGCGCGACCAGCAGAAGATCGTGGGGCAGCTGTCGGGCGGCGAGCGCAATCGCGTCCACATGGCCAAGCTCCTGCGCAGCGGTGCCAACCTGCTGCTGCTCGACGAGCCCACCAACGACCTCGACGTGGACACGCTCCGTGCGCTCGAGGAAGCCCTGCTCGACTTTGCCGGCTGCGCCGTGGTGATCAGCCACGACCGCTGGTTCCTCGACCGCATCGCCACGCACATCCTCGCCTTCGAGGGCGACAGCACGGTGGTGTGGTACGAGGGCAACTATCAGGACTACGAAGCCGATCGCCATCGCCGGCTCGGCACCGCGGCAGACACGCCTCATCGCGTGAAGTACCGCAAGCTCACGAGATAGGCGCGTCGTTCCTCGCCAGCCTCTGAAAGACCCATCATGACCAGCTCACCGGCCGCATCGTCGGTCGTGTTCACGCCGATCCTCGATCGCATCGCCCAGGAATTGTCGGTGGCGGCCCGTCAGGTGACGGCTGCCGTCGCGCTGCTCGACGAGGGCGCCACGGTGCCCTTCATCGCGCGCTACCGCAAGGAAGCGACGGGCGGGCTCGACGACACGCAGTTGCGCACGCTCGAGGAACGTCTCGGATATCTCCGTGAGCTCGAAGAGCGGCGCACGGCGATCCTCGCCGCGCTCGTCGAGCACCAGAAGCTGACGCCGGAGCTCGAAGACGCGATCCGCAGCGCAGACAGCAAGACGCGCCTCGAGGATCTGTATGCCCCGCATCGCCCGAAGAAGCGATCGAAGGCGCAGAT
>CAYRAE010000263.1:0-5710 GCA_964422175.1 uncultured Luteitalea sp.
CCTGCGTGAAGCGGAAGATGTTGTCGACGAACAGGAGCACGTCCTTGTTCTCGGCGTCGCGGAAGTACTCGGCGACGGTGAGGCCCGTGAGCGCCACGCGCAGACGCGCACCTGGCGGCTCGGTCATCTGGCCGTAGACGAGCGCGGCACGCGACTTCGACGGATCGTTCACGTCGATGACGCCGCTCTCCTGGAACTCGAGCCAGAGGTCGTTGCCCTCGCGCGTGCGCTCGCCCACGCCGGCAAACACCGACACGCCGCCGTGCTTGACGGCGATGTTGTGGATCAACTCCTGGATGATGACGGTCTTGCCGACGCCGGCGCCGCCGAACAGGCCGATCTTGCCGCCCTGGAGGTACGGTTCGAGCAGGTCGATGACCTTGATGCCCGTCTCGAACATCTCGAGGCGCGTGGACTGCTCCTCGAGCGACGGCGCGGCGCGGTGGATCGGCCACCACGTGTCGGAGACCACCGCGCGATCCGGGTAGTCCACCGGTTCGCCGAGCACGTTGAGCACGCGGCCGAGCGTGGCGGGACCGACAGGCACCGTGATGCCGACGCCGAGGTCCAGCGCCTCCATGCCGCGCTGCAGGCCGTCGGTCGGCTTCATCGCCACCGTCCGCACGCGACCCTCCCCGAGATGCTGCTGCACCTCGGCGACGATGTCCGTATGTCCGGTGCCTGACGCATCGGGCACGCGCACCCGAATCGCGTTGTAGATGGCGGGCAGGTGCCCGCCCTCGAACTCGATGTCGAGCACCGGTCCGATGATCTGGACGATGCGGCCGATCTGCTGCTGCTCGATAGTGCCGTTGGCCATGATGTGTTCGTCTTGTTCCTAGAGCGCCTGAGCGCCCGATACCACTTCGATGATCTCGCGCGTGATGGCGGCCTGCCGCACCTTGTTCATGTACAGCGAGAGCTTGTCCACCATCTCCTGCGCGTTGCGCGTGGCCGCGTCCATGGCGGTCATGCGCGCCGCGTGCTCGGACGCCGCAGACTCGAGCAGCGCGCGATAGACCTGGATCTCCACGTGCCGGGGCACGATCGTCGTGAGGATCTCCTCGGCCGACGGCTCGTAGAGGTAGTCCACGAGCGGCCCTTCCACGCCGCCGTTCTCGGGCGTGAGCTCCGGGATCGGCAGCAGGCGCTCCACGACCACGCGCTGGCTCATCACCGACTTGAACTCGTTGTACAGCAGGTACACCGAGCTCACGCGGCCTTCGGTGAACTGCTCGATCGCGGCGTCGGCGATGTGCTGCGCGTGCGAGTGCTTCACGTGCTGGAAGACGTTGACCGCTTCGTAGCGGACGTCCAGCCCGCGGCGCACGAAGAAGTCGCGCCCCTTGCGGCCCACCAGCGCGAGCGCGACCTCACGCTCGGTCGAGTGCTGCACGAACGACGAGGCCTGCTTCACGATGTTGCTGTTGAAGCCGCCGCACAGCCCGCGATCCGCCGAGACGACGATCAGCAGCGTGGGCGCGCCCGGGACGTCGGACTGCCGCAGCAGCGGGTGCAGCGACGGATCGACGCGCCGCGCCACGCTGCTCATCACGCGCAGCGCCTGGTTGGCGTACGGCCGCGCGTTGACGATGCGCTCCTGGGCCCGGCGGAGCTTGCTCGCCGAGACCATCTTCATCGCCTTGGTGATCTGCTGCGTCGACTTGACGGCGCGGACCCGGCGACGGATGTCGATGAGGGAAGGCATGTGACCTGATGCTTACGCGACGCCCGCGGGCCGCGCCTGACGCGACGAGAAGTCCTTCTGGTACTCCTCGATGGCCTGGATCAACTCGGCTTCGGCGTCCTTGCTGATGTCCTTCTGATCCGTGATGCTCGACAGGATGCCCGGACGGCGCGCCGCCATGTACTCGTGGAAGCCCTTCTCCCACGCCGGGATGTCTGCGAGCTCCACGTGGTCGAGATACCCGCGCGTGGCGACGAACAGGATCGCCACCTGACTGGCCACCGAGAGCGGCCGGTACTGCGGCTGCTTGAGCACTTCCACGAGGCGCACGCCGCGCTGCAACTGCTGCACCGTGGCCTTGTCGAGATCGCTGCCGAACTGCGCGAACGCCGCGAGCGCGCGGTACTGCGCGAGGTCGAGACGCAGCGAGCCCGCCACCTTGCGCATCGCCTTGATCTGCGCCGAGCCGCCGACGCGCGACACGGAGTTGCCCACGTTGATGGCCGGGCGCACGCCCTGGTGGAACAGATCGCTCTCGAGGAAGATCTGGCCGTCGGTGATCGAGATCACGTTGGTCGGGATGTAGGCCGAGAGGTCGCCGGCCTGCGTCTCGATGATCGGCAGCGCCGTGAGCGATCCGCCACCGAGCGCGTCGTTCAGCTTCGCGGCGCGCTCGAGCAGGCGCGAGTGCAGGTAGAACACGTCGCCCGGGTACGCTTCGCGGCCCGGCGGACGGCGGAGCAGCAGCGAGATCTCGCGGTACGCCTGCGCGTGCTTGGAGAGGTCGTCGTAGATGATCAGCGCGTGCCGGCCCGAATCGCGGAAGTACTCGCCGATCGTGCAGCCCGAATACGGTCCGATGTAGAGCATCGGCGCGGGGTCGGACGCCGCGGCCGCGACCACCACCGTATAGCGCAGCGCGTCGTTCTCTTCGAGCGTGCGCACGACCTGCGCGATCGTCGACTGCTTCTGGCCGATCGCCACGTAGATGCAGATGACGCCCGTGTCCTTCTGGTTCAGGATGGCGTCGACGGCAACGGCGGTCTTGCCCGTCTGGCGATCGCCGATGATCAGCTCGCGCTGACCACGGCCGATCGGCACCATGCCGTCGATGGCCTTGATGCCCGTCTGCAGCGGTTCGCGCACCGGCTGACGATCCACGACGCCGGGAGCGATGCGCTCGATCGGATCGAAGCGACTCGAGGAGATGGGGCCCTTGCCATCGACAGGCTGGCCGAGCGCGTTCACGACGCGGCCGAGCAGCTCGTCGCCGACGGGTACCGAGATGATGCGGCCCGTACGGCGAACCTCGTCGCCCTCGCGGATGAGGCGTGCCTCGCCGAGCAGCACCGTGCCGACGGTGTCTTCCTCGAGGTTGAGCGCGATGCCGAACACGCCGTGCGGGAACTCCAGCATCTCGCCGGCCATGGCGCGCTCGACGCCCTGCACGCGGGCGATGCCGTCGCCGATGGCCACCACCGTGCCGACCTCGGCCACGTCCACGCCGGCCTGGAAGCCGCCGATCTGTTCGCGGATGATGCGGGAGATGTCGTCTGCTTTGATCGTCATACGTCAGTGTTCGGGATGGGTACGAAGCGTCGCGGCAGGCTCAGCCCTGCTGGGCGATCTGCTCCTTCAAGCGGGCGAGTTGGCGGGCGAGGCTGCCGTCGTACACGACGCTGCCCACGCGCGCGATGGCGCCGCCGATCACGGCGGGATCGACCGTCGTCGCGATCGCGACATGCGATCCGAGCGCCCGAGCCAGGGTGTCCTGCAGGTGCGCCACCTGCCCCGCCTCCAACGTCACGGCCGTCGTCACCTGCACGTCCACGCGGCGTTCGTCGCGGTGCACCAGCGCCTCGAACGCCTTGACGATGGCGGGCAGCGCGTCGGCCTGACGGGTGTCGGCGAGGATGGTCAGCAGTGAGCGCGCGGCGGGCGGCGTGCCGGCCAGATCGGCGACCTGTTCGATGACGGCGCGCTTCGCCGCGGGCGGCACGAACACGGACATCACGACGTCGCGAAGGTCGGCGTGCGAATCGAGCAGCGCGGTGAAGGCCTGGAGGCCGTCGAGCGTCTGGCGCGCGAGGCCCAGGTGCCGGGTGGCCTGGAAGAGCGCGCGGCCTGCGCGCTTCGCTTCGAGCGACGTCATCGCAGGTCCCCCATGCGCGTCGCGTAATCGTCCACCAACGCGTGGTGTTCGGCGGGCGTCAGCGTGGCGCGAAGTCGCGCATCGGCGACGTCGACGATGAGTGCGGCGGCGTCGGCGCGAAGCGCGGTGCGCGCGTGACGCGTCTGCGCGGCAATCTCGCGGCGCGCCTGATCGACGAGGCGATCGCGTTCCACTTCGGCGGCGGTGCGGATGCGCGTGTGCTCGGCCTCGAGCTCCTCGGCGCCGCGGCGACGGAGATCGTCGAGCTCGCCGGGCAGTGCGGCGAGACGGGCTTCGATCGTCGCAAGCCGTTCGGTGGCGGCCGTGCGCATCTCGGCGGCGTCCACGAGGTCCTTGCGGATCTGCGCACCACGAGACGCGAGGTGGTCGGCGAGCGGCTTGCGCGCCAACCAGTAGATGACGCCGACGAGGATCGCGAAGTTGGCCACGCGCGCCAGCGTCACGAGCAGGCTCTCGCCGTGCGCCTCACCATGGTCGCTGGCGCCGTGATCGGCCGTCGCGTGCGTGGCGGTGGCGGCGTGATCGTCCGCGGGCTGCGCATGAAGGGCCGGGGCGAAGGACAGGAGCGCCACGACGGCGAGCGCGGCCGGCATCAGGCGCAGGAAAGTCGTGTGCGTGGCGTTCGACATCGCGGTACGCATCAGTGGGTCCGCCCGGCGAGACGGTCGGCCACCTGTTGACCGAGCTGTTGTGCGTCCTGCTGGAGCTGTGCGCGCGCCGCGGCGGTGTCTTCCGCGAGCGTCTGTCGCGCCGCGGAGAGCTCGTGCTCGGCCTGCGTACGGGCCGACGCGATCATCTCGGTGCGCTCGTTCTGCGCCTGCTTCCGCATGTCGTCGAGCTCGCGATAGAAGGCCGCGCGAGCCGCGGCGGTCTTCGCGTCGAACTCCTCGCCTGCACGATGGGCCTCCGCCGCGCTGCGCTCCGCCAGGACGCGCGCGGATCGCACGGCGTCCTCCCGCGCGTGCATGACGCGCAGCAGTGGCTTGAAGAACAGCTGCTGAAGGACGACAGTCAGCAGCAGCACGAACGCGATGACCCACAGGACCGACAGGTCCGGTAACACGGTGCCTCCGGGAGTATGCCGACGAGGGCGGGCTGCACCCCGCCGCAGGCAAGACGCGGGCACTGGGGCGACTCGGCGTGCCCGCCGAAACACAGACTTATACCACTTTCCCAGCAGCCGTGCAATACAAGGGGGTCTGCCGTCGTACGCGGACGGGTCAGGGCTTACGGCTCAGGGCTTAGGGCTTCGGGCTTACGGCTTAGGGCTTACGGCTTACGGCGTACGGGTCAGGGCTTACGGCTTAGGGCTCAGGGCTCAGGGCTTACGGCTCAGGTTCAAGGTTCAAAGGTAGGGTCGGCTCTCCGAGCCCGACCCTACCCATCAGATCAGGCGAACCGTCGGGATGTCTTCGGCTGGTTCGACGCGGCCGACGATGGCGGCGAGGACGCCTCGGGCCTCCAGCGCGCCACGGATGGCCTCCAGAGCGGACGCGTCGATGGCGGCGAGCAGGCCACCCGACGTCTGGGGGTCGAACGCGAGCGCGCTCAGGTCCGCGGGGACATCGGCGCTCTCGACCACGGTGGCTCCGAAGTGCTTGCGGTTGTTGATCATCCCGCCAGTGCGGTTCCCCAGCGCCAGGTCGCGTGCGCCTGGGAGGAGGGGCATCGCCGCCGTGTCGATGACGATCGTGACGCGGCTGGCCAGGGCCACTTCGGAGGCGTGGCCTGCGAGGCCGAAGCCCGTGACGTCGGTGCATCCATGGACCGCGCCCGGAACCGAGAGGAGCGCCTCGGCGGCCGCCTGATTGGTGCGGCGCAGCGACGCGATGGCGGCGTCCAGCGTTGCG
>CAYRAE010000264.1:0-5686 GCA_964422175.1 uncultured Luteitalea sp.
GCGCGCAGGGTCGTCAGGACCTCCTGCGACGTCCAGCCGTTGCCGCGCCAGATCTCGACGATGCGGCCGCGGCCGTCGATGACGGCGGTGGCGAGCGTGTGGTCGAGCGTGACGCCGTTGCGCTCGACGTGGATCGCGAACGCCTTCGTCAGCGTCTCGACGTCGGCTGGCGTGCCCGTCACGAACGCCCAGTGCTTCGGATCGGCGCGCATCGCCTTGCCGTAGGCCTGCAACACCGCGGGCGTATCGAAGTCGGGATCCAGCGTCGCCGCCACGAGCCGCACCCCTGACAGCGAGGTGTCGGCCGACAGCTCGCGTTGGATCTCCTGGAAGCGCTTCACCATCAGCGGGCAGAAGTCGGGCACCGGACAGCGCGTGAAGATGAACGTCAACGCGGTGACATGTCCGTCCAATGACGCCTTCGTGAACGGGAGACCTGCTTCAGTGACGAGGGCGAGTTCCGGCATCGCGTCGCCCTTGCGCAGGCGCGCGTTCGTGCCGCCTGTACCGAGCCTGACCGCCTCGGCCACGCGTTCGTCGCGTCCCTGCGTCTCGAACCCCCTGGCGAACGTCGCGCTGCCACCCACCGCCAGCGTGAAGCGCACGCGATCTCCCGGCCTGAGCACCGGCACCGGTGCCTCGGGATCGAGCCTGAACGGCATCGTCATCGCCGGCATGTAGCCGGGGATTTCGTCGTGCGAAATCATCACGTGCCCGTCGGCAGGGGCCGCCGTCACCACGCCCGAGACGGGGAACGTCCGGATGTCGTCGGCTGGCGCGGCGGGCCGCGTCCGTGAGCGCGCCACGACGACGGTCACGGCCATGGCGACGAGGAGCAGGGCGAGCAGCCGTCTGGTCGTCATGTCCGGAAGTGTAGAACGGGGCCTCCGGCATGTCTTTGCGCGCGAGCAAGATCCGATCGTTGCGCTGCGACAAAGACGCGGCGGGACGGGCGGGGGAGACTGCGCTGCAGGAAGGACCTCAATGACCAGATACCTCGCCCCCGCGGCGCTCATCCTCGCCCTTGTCGGAGCCGGTTGTTCCGCTCCGGCTCCGTCAGACACCCCTGCCACGCCCGCACCGGCGTCCGGATCGCCGGCTGCAGCCGTGAATCACGATGGGCGCGCCATCGAGATCACCGGCAACGACACGATGAAGTTCTCCGTGACGGAGATCAAGGCCAAGCCGGGCGAGAAGCTCAGCGTGACCCTCGTCAACCTCGGGACCACGCCCAAGTTCTCGATGGGGCACAACTGGCTCCTGCTGGCGGCCAATGCACCGATGGATGCCTTCCTCGTGGCGGCGGCCGAAGCGGCGACCACGGACTACGTGCCGCAGAACGACCACAAGGCCAGCATCCTGGCCGTCACCAAGCTGCTCGGTCCGAACGAGCGTGATACCGTCACCTTCACGGCCCCGACCGAGGCAGGCAGCTATCCCTTCATCTGTTCGTTCCCGGGTCACTACCAGGTCGGCATGCGCGGCATGCTGATCGTCGAGTGATCGCGTCCTCATCCCTCATCAGGACACGCACATGACCAGACAATCGACAGTGACCGCCTGCGGCACTCTGACGCTGGCGCTGCTCGTGGCTGCCGGCTGCAACCCTCCGGGGGCCGGCGCACCAGGCACCGCCACCGATGGCTCGGCGGCTTCGAAGACCTTCGTCGCACCAGGCGAGCTGGACGAGTACTACCTGTTCTACTCGGGCGGCCACTCGGGGCAGGTCTACGTGGCCGGCATCCCCTCGATGCGGCACATCTCGACGATTCCCGTCTTCGCGCCGTATCCGGCCACCGGTTACGGGTACGACGAAGAGACCAAGAAGATGCTCGGCGGCTTCACCTGGGGCGACGTGCACCACCCCGGGCTGTCGCAGACCGACGGCAAGTACGACGGCCGCTGGCTGTTCGTCAACGACAACGCGAACAACCGCATCGCGCGCATCAGCCTGCGCGACTTCAAGACGCACCAGATCCTGGGCCCGATCCCGAACTCGAGCGGCAACCACGGCTCGTCGTTCGTGACCGAGAACAGCGAGTACGTGCTCGTCGCGACGCGTTTCTCGGTGCCGCTGCCGAAGGGTCGCTACGCCGATCCGTCATCGTATGCCGACGAGTTCAACGGCATGGTGAGCGGGATCAAGGTCGACCCGACGACGGGCGAGATGACCGTCGGCTGGCAGATCCTCACGCCGCCCTTCAACTGGGACCTCGGATCGACGGGCAAGGGCCCGAGCTCGGGCTGGGCGTTCTGGACGTCCTACAACTCCGAGATGGCGCACGAGACGCTCGAAGCCACGTCCACGCAGGGTGAGCGCGACTACGCCGCCGTCGTGAACTGGCGCGCCGCGGAGCAGGCCGTCAAGGACGGCAAGACGACGATGATCGACGGCATCCCTGTCATCGATCCGGCCAAGGCGCCTGGCGTCATGTACTTCCTCCAGGTGCCGAAGTCGCCGCACGGCATCGACACCGATCCGTCGGGACGATGGATCGCGGCGTCGGGCAAGCTGCAGCCCGTCACGTCGGTGTTCGACTTCGAGAAGATCAAGAAGGCCGTCGACGAGAAGGTCTTCGAAGGCGAGTTCCGTGGTGTGCCCGTCATCAAGCACGAGGCCGTGATCGAGGGCGAGGTGCCCGTGGGCCTCGGGCCGCTGCACACGCAGTACGACGGGAAAGGCAATGCCTATACGTCGCTGTACGTGGAATCGGCCGTGGCCAAGTGGAGCCTGCCGCCCTGGAACGACGATCAGAAGAAGGACCTGAACTCCATCGTGCTCGACAAGATCCCGGTCCACTTCAACATCGGCCACCTGGTGGTCGGTGGCAGCGACACGAAGGAGCCGTACGGCAAGTACCTCGTGGCCATGAACAAGCTGTCCAAGGGGCGCCACCTGTCGGTCGGGCCGTCGCAGCCGGAGAGCAGCCAGCTCATCGACATCACGGGCAACAAGATGACGATGCTGTACGAGGCGTTCACGGAGCCGGAACCGCACTTCGCGCAGATTCTCAAGGCCGACGCGATCAAGCCGATCGAGGTCTATCCGAAGGCCGAGAACACGAACCCGAACGCCGTGTGGGACGGCGCGCAGGCCGGCGTCACGCGCAATGGCAACAAGGTCGAGGTGAAGATGGTGGCCATCAGGAGCCGCTTCATCCCCGATCGCATCGACGTGAAGGCCGGTGACGAAGTGACCATCCACGTGACCAACGTGGAGCAGACCACCGACATGATTCACGGTCTGGCGATCATCGAGCACGACCTGAACGTGGTCATCGACCCGGGCGAGACCAAGACGGTGAAGTTCACGGCAGGCAAGGCGGGCGTCTATCCGTTCTACTGCACGAACTTCTGCTCGGCGTTGCATCAGGAGATGCAGGGCTATCTCGCCGTCAAGCCCTGACACGACACGGAGCGCGGAGCCACTCATGTACGCACGTCTCTCGGCCATGCAACGCCTGCTGGACCGCCCGGTGAGTCTCCTCGGGCGGGGCCTCATCCTCGCGGGCGTGCTCGTCCTGATCCTGGGGGCGACCCTGCCCCTGTGGCGCATCAGCCTGGTGGCGCCGCAGTACGCCGAGGGGCTCACGCTCGACATGTACGCCTACCAGATCGTGGCCGGCAACGGCGGCCAGGATCTGGCGGAAATCAACACGCTGAACCACTACATCGGCATGAAGCCGATCGTGCAGGCCGACTTCCTGGAGATGAAGCTCCTGCCGTTCGCGGTGGGCGTGTTCGCGCTCATCGCCCTGCGCGCCGTGGTGGTGGGGCGCATCATGAACCTCGTGGATCTGGTGGTGCTCTTCCTGTACTTCGGAGCCTTCTCCCTCGGGAGTTTCGCCTACCGTCTGTACAGCTACGGGCACCACCTCGATCCCGCGGCTCCGATGAAGATCGATCCGTTCATGCCAGTGGTGATCGGATCGCAGCAGATCGCCAACTTCGTGCAGACGAGCCTGCCGCTGTCGGGGACGTTCTGCATGGGCGGGTTCCTCGTCTGCGTGCTCGCGGCGTTCTGGCACTCCATGCGCGAAGCGCGGAGACTCGCGTGATGTCGCGCCGGTTGGCGATCGGGCTCGGGCTGGGCCTGGCGCTGGCCGTCGCGGTCGTCAGGCAGACGACCGCGCCGCCCGTGCTGGCGGCGACCCAGGACGCATCCGTGGCGCGCCCGGCCGACAGCGCTGCCGACGATCGCACGTCGTGGCTGCTGGAGCGGCTGGCCGACGCGCCCGACGGCGCCGTGGTGGTCGTGCCGCGCGGTGTCTATCGCGGGCCGATTCGCATCGTGCGCCCTGTCCACCTGCGCGGCGAATCGGGTGCGCGCCTGCGCGGCGACGGCACGACGCACACCGTCTCGGTCGAGGCGCCTGACGTGACGATCGAAGGGTTCGACGTCAGCGGGTCAGGCCTGGATCTCGGCAAGGACCATGCGGCCATCCACGTGACGGGGCCGCGCGCCACGATCGTCGACAACCGCATCCACGAATCGCTCCACGGCGTGTACGTCCGGCAGGCCGACGGGGCACGCATCGAAGGCAACACCATCATCGGCGTGGAGACGAAGATGGAGGCCGTCGATCCGTTCAGCCAGGCGGGGCCGTCCGAAGGCGAGCTCTGCGAAGTCACCGTCAACCAGAACCAGCGCGGCAACGGGATCCACATCTGGAACTCGTCGCACCACGTCGTGGCGCGCAACACGATCCGGCACACGCGCGACGGCGTCTACTTCTCGTTCGTGGACAGGACGCACGTGCGCGACAACGTGATCGAGCAGGTGCGGTACGGCCTGCACTACATGTACTCGGACGACAATCGCTTCGAAGGCAACACCTTTCGCGACAACGCCGCGGGCGCCGCCATCATGTCCTCCAAGCACATCGTCCTGCGGCGGAATGTGTTCCTGGCGAGCCGCAATCATCGCGCGTACGGCATCCTGCTGCAGACGGTGGACGACACCACGCTCGAGGAGAACCGCATCGCCGGCAACACGGTGGGGGTGTTCTTCGAGAGCGGGCACGGCAATCGTCTGCGCAACAACGTGATCGCGAACAACCACATCGGCATCCACGCGTCCGACAGCTCGGATGGCAACACGTTCACGGGCAACGACTTCGTGGACAACCTGCACACCGTCGAGACCTCGGGCGGCAATCTGACCAGCCTGTGGGCTGAGGACGGTCGCGGCAATCACTGGAGCGGCGCCGTACGCCTCGACATGAATCGCGACGGCGTGGCGGATCTTCCGCACCGCGAACTCGACCTGTTCGGACAGACGCGGCGCGACCTGCCCGTCATCGGCCTGCTCGTGGGCAGCCCGGGCGAGCGGCTGCTCCGGTTCGTCCACGCACGCATCGCGCTGCCAGGACTGCCTGGCGTGGTCGATCCTTCACCGCTCGTCAATCCTTCACGCCGATGATTGCCATCACTGGGCTCTCGAAATCGTTCGGCCGTCACCGCGTCCTCGACGCGCTCGATCTCGACGCGGCACCTGGCCAGGTGACGCTGCTCGTCGGGGCCAACGGCTCCGGCAAGACGACCACGCTGCGCGTGTTGTGCGGGCTGTCGCGTCCCGACGGGGGGAGCGTCACGATCGGCGGCGCCGACATCGTGTCGGCACGCGACGCGGCGCTGGCGCACCTGGCGTTCCTGCCGCAGTCGCCGCGGTTCCACGCTCGCCTCA
>CAYRAE010000265.1:0-5673 GCA_964422175.1 uncultured Luteitalea sp.
ACTCCACGGCGCGATACGCGCCCGTCGTCACGGCCTGCATCGAAGCACCGGTGAACCAGTAGATGATCGCGCCGCCGGTGATCAGGCCGAGCAGGAACGGCGGGTGCAGGATCGAGAGACGCGCCACCAGTTCCGGACGCAGGCCCTCGGTGAGCACCATCACGATCGAGAAGATCATCGTCGCGGCACCCACCACCGCCGTTCCGATGAGCACGGGCTTGGCCGTCGCCTTGAAGGTGTTGCCGGCGCCGTCGTTCTCCTCGAGGAACTGCTTGGCGCGCTCGAAGCTGGGCGTGAAGCCGAAGTCCTTCTTGATCTCGGCCGCGATGTCGGGAATCGCCTCGATCGTCGAGAGCTCGAAGACCGACTGCGCGTTGTCGGTGACCGGACCGTACGAGTCGACGGCGATCGTCACGGGCCCCATGCCGAGGAAGCCGAACGCGATCAGGCCGAAGGCGAACACGGCGGGCGCCACCATCAGCGTGGCGAGCCCCATCTCGCTGACGTAGTAGCCGACGCCCATCAGGAAGACGATCGTCAGGCCGAGCCAGTACGCCGAGAAATTGCCGGCCACCAGACCCGAGAGGATGTTCAGCGATGCGCCGCCTTCCTCCGAACTGCTGACCACCTCTCGCACGTGACCGGAGTCCACCGACGTGAACACCTTCACCAGTTCGGGGATGATCGCCCCGGCCAGCGTGCCGCACGTGATGATGCTCGCGAGCTTCCACCACAGGCTCGGGTCGCCGCCGATCGTCGGGATGAGCAGCCACGACGTGATGTAGGTGAGCACCACCGACACGCCCGACGTGATCATCACCAGGCTCGTGAGCGGGTGCTCGAAGTTCATCGTCGCTGCCGAGCCGTACCTCGCCTTGGCCAGGCCTTCGTTGATGAAGTACGACAGCGCGCTCGCGATCACCATGATGATGCGCATCATGAAGATCCACACGAGCAGCTGCACCTGCACGATGGGCTCGCGCACCGCGAGCATGATGAACGTGATGAGCGCCACGCCCGTCACGCCGTAGGTCTCGAATCCGTCGGCGCTCGGGCCCACCGAGTCGCCTGCGTTGTCGCCCACGCAGTCGGCGATCACACCGGGGTTGCGCGCATCGTCTTCCTTGATCTTGAAGACGATTTTCATCAGGTCTGACCCGATGTCGGCAATCTTGGTGAAGATGCCGCCGGCGATGCGCAGCGCCGCGGCGCCGAGCGACTCGCCGATCGCGAAGCCGATGAAGCAGGGCCCCGCGTAATCGGCCGGCACGAACAGCAGGATGACCAGCATCAGCAGCAGCTCGACGGAGATGAGCGCCATGCCGATGCTCATGCCCGCCTTGAGCGGAATCGCGTAGCAGGGGTACGGTTTGCCTTCGAGCGCGGCGAACGCCGTGCGCGAGTTCGCGAACGTGTTCACGCGGATGCCGAACCACGCCACGCCATAGGACCCCGCCATGCCGACGAGGGAGAAGAACAGGATGACGGCGACCTTGACGGGGGGGAAGCCGTAGACGTCGGCGCCCGTCGTGGGGTCGATCGTGTGCGCGAGGCGGCCGAAGTAGAGGAGGACGATGCTGCCGATGAAGAGCCAGAGAACGAGGAGGAACCGCCCTTGTTGCTGGAGGTACGTCTGGCACGTCTCGTAGATCAGCTCAGACACCTCCCGCATCGAACGGTGCACGGGCATCGCCTTGAGCTGGCGATAGATGGCCAGGCCGAACAGCAGGCCGAGCGCGCTCACCAGGAGCCCGACGAGCAGCAGCGTGTGGCCGCCGACGCCGAGGAACTGCGCGGAATCGAGGTTCGGGAGGATCAGGTTGGCCTCCCCACCGGGGCGGTGGCCCTGGGCGAAGGCCGGCACGGCGGCCAGCAGGCCGGCGGCAAGGGTCAGGGCACTGGTGGCCAGTCTGCGAACTACAGGCATCGGATTACGTCTCGCGATGGGAGTGATTCTCGTCAAGGGGCGGGGGTCCCCGGCGCACCGGGGGCTCGTGGAGCAGACCTCCGCCATAAGCCGGCCGGGATTGTGTCATAAGCTCCACGCGGGAGCCTAGGCCTTTGGTGCCCCTATAATGCAGAGGTCCTTCAGGATGGAGCGTTCCAGATGGTCTGGTGGTATTGGGTGGTCCTCGGCCTGCTGCTCGCCGGGCTCGAGTTGGCAACCCCTGGCGGGTTCTTCCTCATCTTCTTCGGCATCGGCGCCCTGCTGGTGGGAGGACTCGTGTCGGTCGGCCTCGGCGGGCCCGCGTGGGTCCAGTGGCTGGCGTTCAGCCTGCTCTCGGTGTCGGCGCTCCTGTTCTTCCGTGACCCGCTCCTGCGTTTGATGCAATCAAGGACCGCCGGTTCCGGCGACATCGACTCCCTGCGCGGCGAAGTCGCTGTGGCCATGGACGGCATCCCCGCCGGCGGGCTGGGTCGCGCGCAGCTGCGCGGCACGGTCTGGACGGCCCGCAACCTGGAACCCAATCCGATCACGCCGGGCGAGCGGTGCCTGGTGGCGTCGGTCGACGGTCTGACCATCTCGATCCGCCGCGAAGGAGCGCTCTGACCCGTGGAAGGCCTGATTGTCCTCATCATTTTCGCGATTCTCGTCCTGATCATCGTCGCCAAGACGGCGATCGTCGTCCCGCAGCAGAGCGCCTACGTCGTCGAACGACTGGGGCGGTATGCGGGGACGCTGGACGCCGGCTTCCACATCCTGGTGCCCTTCATCGACGTGGTGCGGTACAGGCACTCGCTGAAGGAGACCGCGATCGACATCCCGGCGCAGGTCTGCATCACGCGCGACAACGTGCAGGTGGGCGTCGACGGCGTGCTGTACCTGAAGGTGCTCAACCCCGAGCGCGCCTCGTACGGCATCTCCGACTACCACTTCGCGATCTCGCAGCTCGCCCAGACGACGCTCCGCAGCGAGGTCGGCAAGATCGATCTCGACAGGACGTTCGAGGAGCGCACCAACATCAACACGCAGGTGGTGAGCGAGGTGGACAAGGCCACCGACCCCTGGGGCGTGAAGGTGCTGCGCTACGAGATCAAGAACATCACGCCGCCCTCCGACGTGCTCGCCGCGATGGAGAAGCAGATGCGCGCCGAACGCGAGAAGCGCGCCGTGATTCTCACGTCCGAAGGCCAGCGCGATGCGGCGATCAACACGGCCGAAGGCGCCAAGCAGGAAGTGATCAAGGCGTCGGAAGCCCGCCGGCAGCAGCAGATGAACGAGGCCGAAGGCGAGGCCGCCGCGATCATGGCCGTGGCGCGCGCCACGGCGGAAGGCATCCGCGAAGTGGCCGCCGCGATCCAGATGCCCGGTGGGCAGGAGGCCGTGCAGCTCCGCGTCGCCGAGCAGTACATCACCGAGTTCGGCAAGCTCGCCAAGACGAACAACACGATGATCGTCCCGGCCACGACGAGCGACATCGCCGGCATGATCGCCACGGCGATGCAGGTGTCGCGGAAGACGGCGTAGAACTTACGGCTTACGGCTTACGGAAAGGAAAAAGGGGGGCGGCGCCCCCCTTTTTTCTTGGACTAGCGCTGTTTGACGTCGGCGATGAGGACGCGGTTGCGTCCGGCGTTCTTGGCGGCGTACAGCGCCTGATCCGCGGCTTCGATCCACGTGTGTCTGTCGAACCCGTCGACGTACGGCGCGATGCCGGCGCTGAAAGTCACGCGGAAATGCTGGTGCGGGCCCGCGCTGTGGTCGAGCGCGGCGAACTCGTTCAGCAGCCGCGTGATCAACCGCTGCGCGTCGTCGATCGGGAGCTGATCGAGCAGGACGCCGAACTCCTCGCCGCCGTAGCGGCCGATGATGTCGGTGCGCCGCAGGTGCTGGCGCAATGCGCCGGCGAGCGTCGCCAGCACGCGGTCGCCCGCCTGGTGCCCGTACGTATCGTTGACCTGCTTGAAGTGATCGACGTCGAGCAGCACGAGCGATGCCGGGGCCGGCATCGCGCGCGCGCGGCGATCGATGGCCTGCTGCACCTGCTCCATGAACGAAGCGTGCGTGAGCAGGCGCGTGAGGCCGTCCCTGTGCAGCAGGCTCTTGAGGAACCGCGCACGTTCGAGACGCGCGCCGACTGCCGACGCAAGCAACGCGGAGTGGACCGGCTTGGTGAGATGCTCGTCTCCACCGGCCTTGGCCGCGCGGATGCGCGACTCCATCTCCGCCTCGGACGTGAGAAAGAGGATCGGCAGCGCCGCGTGCTGCTCCTGCTGCCGCACGAGGCGGGCCAGGTCGTAGCCCGAGACCTCGGGCAGGTTCACGTCCATCAGCAGCAGTTCCGGCTGCGAGGTCGCCATGTGCTCGGCAAACGAGCGGGGCGAACTGCACACGTCCACGTGATACCCGGCCGATTCGAGTACCTTGCGCGCGAAGGCCGCATGATCCTCGTCGTCTTCGACCACGAGGATGCGCGGCACGTCGGCCTGCTGGTGCTCGAGCATCTGCAGCAGCTTGCGGTGCGCCGCTTCGATCTCGGCCGGCTTGGTGTAGCAGGCGTCGGCACCGGCATGAATGGCTTCGGCGAGATCCAGGAAGTCGCCGGCGGCGCTCAGCATGAGCACCACTACATGTTCACCGTCGGCCTGCCGCCTGACGTGCTGGACGACACCGTAGCCGGGCTCGTCGGGAAGACGGACGTCGACCATCAGGCCGTCAGGGAGGCGCGCGTCGATCGACGCCCGGGCCTCGGCGCTCGTCCCCGCCTCACGCACGCCGATGCCTTCGTGCTGCAGCACTGACGCGAGCAGGCGGCGTGTCTCGACGTTCTCGTCGACGAGCAGGACGTCGAAGCCCGCGCGGGGCGCCTCCGCGACGACGACGGGCGCGGCGATGATGGCGGCCACCGGTTCGGCAACGGCTGTCGCGACGAGCCCTTCATCGAACAACGTGGTCAGGCGCTGCCGGCTGTCGCGCCACTGCGCCACATCCTCGGCGGCCGGCTGGCCGTGGCTCTCGAGCAGCGCGTCACATCGCCGCTCCGCCTCTTTCGCCACAGCGCTGATCTGCGGTCGCTGATACGTGGCACCAGCCCCGGCGAGTTTGTGGAAGTGCCGCTTCAGATCGGCGAGCGTCGCCGCCGTGCCGCGCTCGAGCCGGTCGAGCGTCTCATCGATGTCGGCGAGACGTTCGGGCCCCCCACGCAGGAACTCGGCCTGCAACTGGCGAAACTCTTCGTCCCACGTGCTCATATGCGGCGGCAAATCCGGGCGATCCTACCATCACCGCACGCCGGGCACCGGGCCACGTCCTCCGTCGTCCGTCCTTCCTTCTTCCTTCCTCCTCGTCAATCGTGATAGCGTGGCGTGTTCGGCGGGCGCCACGCGAAAGTGGCGGAACTGGCAGACGCGCCGGACTTAGGATCCGGTGGCCGGAAGGCTGTGGGGGTTCGAGTCCCCCCTTTCGCACCAGACTGCGCTCGCGTGGCGAGCTTCGTCTGGCAAGCCCGGTGGATTGGCGAGCGTCGTCTGCAAGCCCTCCCCCCAACCTCGTCGACGGACGCGCCGCGGAGCGACGGCCGCCGATGTGTCCGATTCCCGAATCCCGATTCCCGACTTCCGAGCGAACATGAAGGTCGAACTCACCGACGTCAGCGAAACCAGGAAGACCTTGACGGTGGAAGTGCCGTCGGAGGTCGTCGCCACCGAGATCGCGCGCATCGCGCAGGACTA
>CAYRAE010000266.1:0-5664 GCA_964422175.1 uncultured Luteitalea sp.
ACCGACGTCAACGTGACGTCGGTCGAGCAGTTCACCTACTCCGAGTTCCTGATGTCGCTGCCGGACCCGACGGCGTTCTACGCGATCTCGCTGTCGCCGATCGAAGGCCTGGCCGCCCTCGAACTGAATCCCACGGTCGCGTTCTCGATGATCGACCGCATGCTCGGCGGCACCGGCAAGGGGATGGCACCCACGCGCGGCCTCACCGAGATCGAACACACGGTGATCGACGGCGTGGTGAAGCTGATCCTCGAGCATCTCACCGAGACGTGGCGCAACATCGTCGACGTCAGGTTCCGCGTCAACGGCAGGGAGACGAGGCCGCAGATGCTGCAGGTGGCCGCACCCAACGAAGTCGTCGTCCTCGTCGGCTTCGACATCAAGGTCGGCGAGACGCGCGGCATGCTGCACTTCTGCCTGCCCGCGACCGTCATCGAGAGCGTCGGCGATTCGTTCACGCACACCTGGTACCGCTCGCATCGCGAGCCGACCGTGGCCGACAGGGAACAGTTCTGGCGCACGCTGGGCCACCTGCCCGTGGGCGTGGCGGCGACCGTGGAGACGACGATGCTGGCGCGTGACGTCCTCGAGTTCGCGCCGGGCGACGTGATCGCGCTCGGCCATCGGCTCAGCGATCCGCTGCAGGTGCGCATCCACGACACGGTGAAGTTCGAGGCACACCCGGTGAGCGAGGCGGGGCGTGCAGGCGTCCGGTTGCTCAACGCCGTGTCCAGCCCCACGACGAGCGCCGCCACACCGGAGGTGGTCCATGGCTGAAGGTGCGGCGATCCTCGAAGCGCTCGCCGTCAAGCTCGGCGAGGTGCTCGGTGCGATGACGGGCATCACGGTCCGCGTGTTGCCGACCGCGGGCGACACCGTTGCCGACTGGCAGATGCCACTGCGCGTCGGTGGCGCGCGCAGCGGCACCGCGACGCTCGCGCTGTCCAGGGACGGCGCGGCCCGCATCGTCGCGGCCATCGTCGGGGAAGCGGCCGACATGGCCGACACCGACATCGTCGACACGTTGCGTGAGTTGCTCGGACAGGCGGCCGCGGCGCACGTGTACGGCGCGGACCGTGGCCTGACGCTCGACGTGGAGACGCCGGCGCTGTCCGGGACTCCGGCGCCGGCCCATGCCGTGTCCTTCGACATGATGCTGGGGACGGACGAGCCCGTACGCCTGACGTGCTGGGCGGAGTTGGCTCCTGTCGCGGCCAGAGCCGTCGAGCCCGCTCGGCCTGCCGCGCCGCCCGTGACCGTCGATCCCGTCCGCGTGCCCGCGGAGGCAGTAGTGGTCCCGCGCAACCTCGATGTCGTGCTCGACATCGAACTGCCCATCACCGTCAGGTTCGGAGAGACGCAGATGACGCTCGAGAACCTGGCGCGTCTCGGACCGGGATCGATGATCGACCTGGCGCGATCACCGGATGATCCCGTGGACCTGCTCGTCAACGGACGTCTCGTGGCCCGCGGCCAGGTGGTGGTCGTGTCGGGTTGCTATGGCCTGCGCGTGAGCGAGGTGGTGAGCGCCGCTGACCGCCTGCGAAGCCTCGAACTCTGAAGATCCCGCCACGATGACCGTGTTGCTGTTCGTCCTTTCATTCGTCCTGATCCTGACGCCTGGCACGCTGCTCGTCGCCGCCGTGCGCCTGATGCGCCAGGCGCCCCGACGCACCGTTGCGCTCGAGACGCGCGTGGCGCGTCTCCAGGAAGCGCTCGACCTGCTCACCGACACCGCGGAAACGGGCTTCCGCGAGATGGCCACCGAGATCGAGCGGATCTCCGCAGGGTCCGACTGCGCCACATGGCGCCCGTGGGAGCCGACAGGCAGGTCGCCGATTGGCGGTTCGCCGTGGCACCACAGTGGAGACGATCGTGGCAGCCGGCATTGACGTCATGGGGCTGGCACGCATCAATCCGGAGACGGGACATGCGGCGCTGCGCGCATAGCGAGTGTCGGGCCGGACGTCTGCTGGCGCTGGTGCGTCGCGGTCTGCGCTTCGACGGCGAGTGGTTCTGCACGCCGGCGTGCCTGGCCGACGCCACCACGCGTCGCCTCGCGTCGCTGAAGCCACCCGCATGCCCGTTGGTCTCTCCCATGCCGCCGGTGCGCTTGGGAGCGTCGCTCGTGGCGTCGCGCGCGATCAGCGGCGAGACGTTGCACGCCGCGCTTGAGGCGCAACGGGTGACGGGCCAGCGTCTCGGCGCGCAACTGCTCGCGATGCGCGCGATCGACGAGACCCCGCTCACACGCGCGCTCGCGCGCCAGTGCGGCGTTGGCTTCCTGGCCCGCGTGGACATCGAATCGGTGCGTCGTCCCGTGGCCGGCCTGTCGCGAACCGTCGTGCATGCCCTCGGCGTCGTGCCGCTCTGCATCGAGCGCGACGGCACGTTGCGCACCGCGGTCACGGCGCCATTGCCTCGCATGGCCATCGCGGCACTCCAGTCGGGCACCGGACGACGCGTGCGGCCCTATCTGGTGAGCGATGCGGTGCTCGCGTCGCTCCTCGATGCCTACGGAGAGGGCGACGTGCTGCGCGCGCCAGCGGGTGTCGGCCGGCTGTCAGCCGCGCAGGCGGCACGACGGATTGTCGACGCCGCCATCGACGGGACCGCGGCGTCGTGGCAGCACACGTGGGGCCCGGGATTTGCATGGATACGCCTCGACGGCGCGGCAGGTCGCGAAGACCTGATCGTGGCGCCCTGAGGAGACGGAGCAGAAATGGCAGGCGGCGCATACGCGGCGTTGAGCGGGTTGCGGAGCCGGATGGAGCAGTTGGACAGGCTCGCCGGCGACATCGCCAATGCCAAGACAGCAGGCTACAAGTCCGAGCGGGTGACCACGCAGGCCGCCGAGCGCCCTGATTTCGATCGCGTGCTCCAGGCGGCCGTGGACGTCACGCCGGCCACGGGGTACCTCGATTTCCGTCCCGGATCGATGGAGCGGACCGGGCGCGATCTCGATTTCGCGATCGAAGGCCGCGGCTTCTTCGTGGTGGACACGCCCAATGGACCGCGCTACACGCGCAACGGCCATCTGTCGATCGCGACCGACGGCACGCTGATCACGGCCGATGGACACCCGCTGCAGGCGGTGGTCCCGCAAGGGACGACAGAACGCACGTTGAAGATCGACGACACGAGTGGACCCATCACCGTTGCCGGCGACGGCACGGTGAGCGCGGGCTCGCAGACCATGGGGCGTCTCCGCGTCGTGGACTTCGACGACTACTCGACGCTCGAGCGCGAGGAGCTCGGACGTTTCCGCGCACCCGCCACGCTGACGCCAGGAGAGCCGGCCAACGCGGACGTGCGATCGGGTCTGCTCGAGGCGTCGAACGTCTCGGTGGTGGATCGCATGGTGGCGCTCACGGAAGTCGCGCGCGGCTTCGAGGCACTCCAGCGAGGGCTCAACATCCTGCACACCGAACTCGACGGACGCGCCATCTCGGAACTGGGCAGGCGGTAGGGCGGAGCGCCCGCGCCATCGGACGTTTTCGCACGGTGCGTAACACGCGGTCACGGAGTGGTCCGCACCGTCAATCGGCAGTCAGAGGACGAACATGATTCGAGCGATGTACACCGCCGCGAGCGGCATGAACGCGCAGCAGGCCAACATCGACAACATCGCGCACAACCTGGCCAACGTGAACACGTCTGGCTTCAAGAAGAGCCGCGTCGAGTTCGAGGACCTGGTCTACCAGCAGATCACGGCGGCGGGCAGCGCCACTGATGCGACGGCCGAATCGCCCGTGGGCATGGAACTGGGCCTCGGCGCCAAACCCGTGGCGATCTCGCGTGACTTCGGCAGCGGTAACCTGCGCGCCACCAACGCGCCGTACGACCTCGCGATCGAAGGGCGCGGCTTCCTCCAGATCACGCTGCCCGACGGTCAGACGGCGTATACGCGTTCGGGCAACCTGCACGTGAACCAGGAAGGCACGCTCGTGACCAACGAGGGCTACGTGGTGGAGCCGTCGATCACGATTCCCGCCAACGCGGTGTCCGTGAGCATCTCGCGTGACGGCATCGTCTCGGCGACCGTGGCCGGAGAGAGCGCGGCGCAGCAGGTAGGCACGATCGAACTGGCCGCGTTCCAGAATCCCGCGGGGCTGCACGCGATGGGCAGCAACCTGTTCACCGTGACCACGGCGTCTGGCGACGCGATCACGGGGCTGCCCGGTACCGACGGTCTCGGGACGTTGCAGCAGGGATTCCTCGAGGAATCCAACGTCAGCATCGTCGAGGAGATGGTGAACATGATCCTCGGGCAGCGTGCGTACGAGGCGAACTCGAAAGTGATTCGCACGGCCGACGAGATGCTCCAGCAGGTGAACGGGCTTGCGCGCTAGCGGCATGCTCCTGACGGCGCTGGCCGTGGCGTGCCTCGCCGTGCCCGTACGCGCGCAGGCGCCCGCGGTCCTCGACGAGGCGCTGGCCCGTGCGACGGACGCGCTACGCGAGACGTTCGGTGCCGACGCGGACGTGACGCTCGACGCACCCGTGCTGCACGTCCTGCCACGGACGTCGCGCGTAACGCGGGCAGTTCCCGAACCCTCGAGCCGCACGGCGGGACCGGTGCGCTTCGTCCTGTACGGGCCGTCGGCGTCGCGTGACGTCCGCGTGGGCCGACTCACGGCGCGTGTGCGCGTCAGCGCGCGTCACGTCCGCACCGCCGGTGCGCTCCGTCCGCGCGCGGCGTTCACCGACGCCTCGGTCGTCGAGGTGCGCGACGACATCGGGCGCCAGCTCCTGGCGCCGCTGCCGACGCTCGACGCCGTGATCGGCGCCACGTCGCGCAAGTCATTCAGCGGGGGCGACGTGGTGACGCACACCGCGCTCGTCGCGCGTCCGCTCGTCGCCTCGGGCGACGAAGTGGTCACGGTGGCGCGAATCGGCGGGCTCGAAATCCGCGGGCGCGCGATCGCGGCACAGGCCGCGGGTCTCGGCGATCCCGTGATCGTGGTGAACCCAGACAGCCGCCGGCGCCTGCACGGCCGCGTACGTGGCCAGGCGCTCGTGGAGGTGATGCATGGTTCGTAGAAGCCTCGGCGCCGTACTCGGCAGCCTCGTTGTCGCGCAGATGGCAATCGCCCAGACGGCGAGCCCGATGCCGAAGGACACGTACGACGCCGCCATCCAGCGGCACCTCGACACCGCACGGTTGCTCGCACGCGCCTCGTCCGCGCCGACCGACGAACCGTCGCTCGACTGGATCACCGGCCTCACGTCGGATCGACGAGCGAGCCGGGTGAACGACATCATCACGGTGCGCGTGGTGGAGAACATCGAATCGGCGGCGACGGCCGACTCGCGGCTGGACAAGAAGAGCAAGGGGTCGGCGGGCGTGCCGACGCTGTTCGGCCTCGAGACCAAGTTGCCCTCGATGATCGATCCCTCGTCGCTCGCGAGCGCGAGCACCGAGACCGGCTTCAAGGGCGGCGGCACGACCTCGCGCACCAGCATGCTCACGGCGACGATGACGGCGCGCGTGAGTGAAGTCTTACCTAATGGCGATCTCGTGCTGGAGGGCGTGCGCGAGCTCGATCTCAACGGCGAGCGCCAGGTCGTGGTGCTCACGGGCGTGGTGCGTGCACAGGACGTGCGCCGCAGCAACCAGATCCTGTCGACGCAGATCGCGCAACTCCGCATCCAGTACTACGG
>CAYRAE010000267.1:0-5632 GCA_964422175.1 uncultured Luteitalea sp.
GCATGACGTGCGGGGCGACAGAAGCCGCGCAGCGGGCACTGCGTGTTGGCGATGGGACGGCCCCAGCCGCAGGCGCCCATCATGCTCATGTGGCACAGCGAGAAGTCGTAGCGCACCGGGTCGACGGGGTCGATGCGGCGGAGCGTGGCGGTGATGTCGGCGGCCATGCGCCAGCCGGGGCTCGTGTAGCGGGTGAGGCGCAGGCAGCGCCCCACGCGGATGGTGTGCGTGTCGAGCGGAATCACGAGGCGTGCGCGCGACACACCGGACCATCCGCCGGGATCCACGGCGTCCTGTCGCACCATCCAGCGCACGAACAGGTTCAGTCGCTTGCACGCGCTGCCGAGCGACGGGCGCGGGAAGAAATAGTGCACGCCGAGCCTGCCCTTGCGCGCACCCCCATAGGCCTCGCGCACGTCGACGGCACACGCGGCCGCACAGAACGCTTCGAGCCCTGACGCGACATCCTCACTCGACGGGTCGTCACCGGCGAGGAACGCGCCTTCGAGCGATCCGAACCTGTCGACGAGAGCGCGCAGCACGACGAGCAGCGCCACGATGTCGTCACCGCGCGTCCATCTGTGGACGACTGGCGCAAGCGACGCGCGCGCGACGCGCACGTCCATCGACGACAGGTACGCCGCAGGATGCGGACCGATCAGCGCGAGCACGCGCTCGATGCTCGCGAGTACGCTCGCCAGCCTGCCGAACGCGAGCCCCGACGCGATCGCGGCGACGACCTCTCTGTCGCGTGGATCGTCGTACCGCCACACGAACTGCACGGGGTCGGCAGCCGAGTCGGGCACGTTGTAGCCGTCGTGCAGACGATCGAGCTCGACGCGCAGACGCGCGAGCGCAGCTGTCGACAGCGATCGGGACGAGACGCGGCGCGCGGGCGCGGCCATCGACGAGCAGGACTAGAAGCGCGTCATCGGCACGCCGCCGGCGCACAGCGGGCACGTGGTGGCGGTGTAGATGTCGTGCGCGTCGTATTCGAGCAGGGCGAAATTGGGCACGTCGAGCGAGACCACGGCGGCCATGCGGTCGTAGATCTGCGCGGTGGCGATCACCTCGCCACCGGCCTTCGTCACCAGTTCGGCGCAGAGGCTGAACGTCTTCCCGGTATTCCGCACGTCATCGGCGATCAGGACCTTCTTGCCGGCGAGCACGCTGCGATAGGTCGAGCGGAGCCGGAGCCCCTCCTCCATGTCGAAGTGCACCGGCGCGAAGACGCACGGGGGATGCTCGAGGCTGCGGCGTCCGTCGAGCAGTCCGGCGATGGTGTGCGCGAGCAGCGCGCCGCCCGTGGACGGCCCCACCACCGCCTGTACGCGAGAGGTGATGTCGTACGGCAGCACGTCGAGCAGGTCCTGCGCGAGCTGCCAGATCGTCGACGGCTGGCAGAACAGCATGTGCGGGTTCACGTACGTGCGGCCGTGGTACCCGTTGCCGAAATCGAAGTGTCCGTCGAGGAGCACATTCGCGCCTTGCAGGATGCGCTGTGCGCGCTTGCGGACTTCTTCGAGACGTTGCGTCATGAATCGTGACTCCGGGGAAGCGACGGTCACTGGACTGGAGCCGCCGGCCAGGCGTCGAGACCCTCGACGCGCGTGTTGCGATAGACGAGGCGGCCGCCCACGAGCGTGGCGGCCACGCCTCCGCGGAGCGTCCAGCCCTCGAACGGCATGTTCTTCGACGCCGATTTCTGATCGGACGCGCGAATGGTCACCGACAGGTCAGGCGCAAGAATGCTGATGTCCGCGGGTGCGCCTTCGGTGAGCGATCCACCCGGCACCTTCAGGATGCGCGCCGGGTTCACCGACAGCAGTTCGACCATGCGGGCAAGACCGATATGCCCCGCGTGGACGAGACGATCGAAGGTCAACGACACGGCGGTCTCGAGACCCGTGATCCCGAACGGCGCATGGTCGTACGAGAGCGCCTTCTCGTCGGCGTGGTGCGGCGCGTGATCGGTGGCGATGACGTCGACGCTGCCGTCGGCCAGTCCCTCCACGAGCGCGGCGACGTCTGACGGCGGGCGCAGCGGCGGGTTCATCTTCGTGTTCGTGTCGTAGTCGCGCAGCGCCTCGTCGGTGAGGACGAAGTGATGCGGTGCCACCTCGCACGTGACGGCGATCCCGCGCGCCTTGCCGGCCCGCACCGCACGCAGCGATCCGGCGGTGCTCAGGTGCGCCACATGGAACGGCGCCTTCGTGAGGCCGGCCAGCGTGATGTCGCGCTCGACCCAGAGCTCCTCGGCCTCACCGGGAATGCCGCGCAGGCCGAGCTCGGACGCCACGGCGCCTTCGTGGGCCACGCCGTCGCCCTTGAGCGTCGGATCCTCGCAGTGATCGATCACCAGGACGTCGAGCATGCCCGCGTACTCCAGCACGCGACGCATCAGCAGCGCCGTCCGGATCGGATGCCCATCGTCTGACACAGCCACGCAGCCGGCGGCCTTCAGCTCGCCGATCTCGGCCAACTGCTCGCCCTTCTGGCCGACAGATGCCGCACCGATCGGATAGACGCGCGCGAGGCCTGCCGCGTCGGCCTTGTCGCGGATGTAGCCCGTGACGGCCGCGCTGTCGTTGACGGGCGACGTGTTGGGCATGCACGCCACGGCGGTGAACCCGCCCGCGACGGCCGCTGCCACGCCCGACGCGATCGTCTCCTTGTGCTCCTGTCCGGGTTCGCGCAGGTGCACGTGCATGTCGATCAGTCCCGGCGTGACGATGCAGCCGGCGGGCACGTCGAGCACGACGGCACCTTCCGGAATCGGAAGATCCGGAGCCACGCGCACGATGACGCCGTCGCGCACCTCGATGTCGAACCGTCCGTCGCGGCCGTTGACCGGATCCACCACGCGGCCGTTTCTGAGGACGCACGTCATCACCGGGGTCATTCCTCGCTGCCTCCGCCGAGCAGGTAGAGCACCGCCATGCGCACCGCCACGCCGTTGGCCACCTGCTCGAGGATGACGGCCTGGTTGCCGTCTGCCACCTCGGAAGCGATTTCCACGCCGCGGTTCATCGGGCCCGGGTGCATCACGATGGCGTCCGGTCGCGCGAGCGCCAGCCGATCGGCCGTGAGGCCGAACAGCGTGAAGTACTCCCGCAACGACGGGAAGAAGTTGTTCTGCATGCGCTCCAACTGGATGCGCAGCATCATCACGACGTCGGCCCCGTCGATCGCGTCCTCGATCGTGCGGCAGGGGATCGCGCCGAGCGCCTCGATCCCCACGGGCACGAGCGGACGCGGAGCCGCCACGCGCACGCTGGCGCCCATCTTGCGCAGCAGGATCAGGTTCGACCGCAGCACGCGGCTGTGCAGCAGGTCGCCCACGATGGCGACGGTGAGGCCGTCGAGCCGACCCTTGTGCTGCCTGATCGTGTAGGCATCGAGCAGCGCCTGCGTGGGATGTTCGTGCAGGCCGTCGCCCGCGTTGACGATGCGCGCACGGCAGTGGCGCGCGAGCTGATGGCACGCACCGGACGAGGCGTGGCGCACGACAAGCATGTCCGGCTGCATCGCCTCGATGTTGCTCACGGTGTCCAGCAGCGTCTCGCCCTTGACCACGCTCGACATCGACACGGCGAGATTGAGCGTATCCGCGCTCAACCGCTTCTCCGCGATCTCGAACGACGTCCGCGTGCGGGTGCTCGGCTCGAAGAACAGGTTGACGATGGTACGGCCGCGCAGCGCGGGCACTTTCTTGATCGCGCGCTCACCCACTTCGCGCATCGCGTCGGCCGTGTCGAGAATGAGGGAGATCTCCCCGGGTTCGAGGTCGCTGATGCCGAGCAGATGGCGCCCGCGCAACGCGGTGACCGCATCGGCGCCGCTCATGCGCCCTCCTCGAGTTCGACTTCATCGACACCATCGATCTCGGTGAGGCGCACCTGCACGCTCTGCGTGGGCGAGGTGGGCAGGTTCTTGCCGACGTAGTCGGCCTTGATGGGCAACTCGCGATGACCGCGGTCGACGAGCACGATGAGCTGAATGCTGCGCGGACGTCCGTAGTCGATGATCGCGTCGAGTGCCGCGCGGATCGTGCGTCCCGTGTACAGCACGTCGTCCACGAGCAGGATGCGGCGGCCTTCCACGGAGAAGCGGATGTCGGTGCTGCGCACGACAGGCTGCGGACCGACGGGGTGCCGCATGTAGTCGTCGCGATAGAGCGTGATGTCGAGCGACCCCACGGGCATCGTCACGCCGCCGACCTGTTCCAGCACGGCAGCGATCCGTTCGGCGATCACGACACCGCGCGTGCGGATGCCGACGAGCGCGACATCGGCGAGATCGCGGTTGCGTTCGAGGATCTCGTGCGCGATGCGCGCAAGCGTGCGTTCGATCCGCGCGCCATCCATCACCTGGGGCATGCGAACCTCCTGGACACACCTCGAGCCACCGCGAAACAGGCGCGCCCGGACGATGGACTGCAGGAAACACTCGCGCGAACGCGCGAACACGGGGAGTCTGGCATGTGACCTCTTTGCGGACTCACCGGTCCGCCTTAAAGAGCCACGGAACAGTGTAGCACCGCGGGGATTCTGGCGGCTCAGGGCTTACGGCTTAGGGCTTACGGAACATCCCTTCCCGCCGAATGAATCCGGCGGCTACACGCGGTGGTACAGGGCACCCCTCGCCTCCATCCGATCTGACCGGTTGCCCGTTGCCGGTTGCCGGTTGCCGATCCCCTACTGATAACTTCTGATGAACGTGACGGGGCGCTCGGTGGTGAGCGAGGGGACGAAGAGGTCGGTGCGTGCGTAGCCGTCCATGTCGCGCCCGACGGGCAGGCCGAGGTAGTACAACACCGTCGGGAGCACATCGACGATGGCGCCGACGGACTTGCGGCCGGGCGACACGTGCCTGCCGTACGCGAGCATGAAGCCGTCCGAGCGGCTTGCCTCCGCCGCCAACCCCGCATCGTCGACGATGCGATCGCGCAGGCGTTCGAAGGGACTCAGCGACTCGACGCGATATCCGGAGACCACCAGCAGCAGGTCGTCGGGCGCGAGGCGACTCAGCATGCGGCCGACCTCCCTGTCGATGAAGTCGTACGTCTCGTCGAGCGCGCGACGGCCGGAACCCGACGATTGCCGGCGCCGCGCCTCCGGCGCAAGCGCCGCCAGCGCGGCATATCGCATCGATGCCACACGCGCGTCGACAATCTCGAGCGCGTCTTCGAACTGCGCGCGAACGCCGGTGTCGATGTCGATTGGTGTCGCGCCAGACGCACGACCCGGCGCGGCGATGACACGCCCGATGCGCGCGTCGCTCTCGTCACTGAGGGGCCAGGCCGCCGTGACGGCAGGGATGCCCGACGCTTCGAGCACGCGCCAGAGCGGCGCACCGCGCAGGTCGGCGGCAACGATGGGCTCGACATCGAGGCCCCCCGCGAGGACCAGGACGTCGGCGAATACGTAGCGGGGCAGCAGGTCGAATGCCGCCCAGCCACCGCGGAAGCGATGGTCACCACGCACGCCGGTCGCCGGCGGATATCGTCCCGTGGCCACCGACGACCAGACGGGTTGCGGCAGTCTCGGCTCGATCGACGAGAGCGCCAGCGACGCGCCGCCGTCGATCATCCGTCCGATGTTGGGGAGTCGCCCCTGTGCCGCGGCCGGCG
>CAYRAE010000268.1:0-5613 GCA_964422175.1 uncultured Luteitalea sp.
GCAACCGGTTGCCGGTTGCCCATTGCCGGTTGCCGGACAGTCATGGAGGCCAGGGGTTTCAACCCCTGGCATTCCCATCTACGCCTTTCCGCTCAGGACCTCGCGCAGGCGCGCGGCGACGATCTTCTCTTCGCCCGGCTCCATCATCCACACGCCGATCAGCAGCTCTTCGCCGGGGCGCACACCGATGGACGGCGTGCCCTCGCGGAGGCGTCGCGAGACCTCGCGTCCCGTGATGCCGGCCGTGGCGGCGTCGAGCTTGATCTGGACGTGCGGCACGTGGTTGGCGACTTCCGGCACGGTGATCTCCGCCGTGACGCCCTTCAGGCCGCTCACGGCCTTCAGGATGATGTCGGCGCGGCGCTGATACTCCTTCTCCTGCGCCACGTGATCGAGCTTGATGAAGCGCTCGAGCGCCACGAGCATCCCGAGCAGTTCCTCCTTGTTCACCTTCATCCCGCGGCCGATGGCGTTGCCGTTGGGCCACGCGTTGGCGCGCGCGGCGGCGATCAGATCCTTGCGGCCGAGCAGGAGCCCCGCGCTCTGCGGGCCGCGGATGCCCTTGCCGCCGGAGAACACGACGAGGTCGAAACCCATCGCCGTGTACTTCCACAGATTCTCGACGGGCGGCACATCGGCCGCGCAGTCGTTCATCGTCGGGATGCCGTGCTTCTTGCCGAGCCGCACGAACTCCTCGTCGCGGATCTGTCCGACCGAGTTGTTGTTGTTGTAGAAGAGCATCATCGCCGTGTTGGGCGAGACGGCCCGTTCGAGATCGGCAGCCGTCTCGACCTCGACGATCGACACGCCGCAGTTGCGGATCGCGTGGTCGTAGCCGAAGCGGTGCGACTTCTGCATGATGACTTCCGTCTTCATGCCCGTGAGATTCGGCAGGTCGACGATCTTCTTCTGGTCGACGCCCGTGAGGATGCCGGCCGTGCCGAGCGTCATCGCCGACGCCGCGCCACAGGACACCATCGCCGCGTCGGCCTTCACGAGTTCCGCGATCCGCAGCGCCACCTTGTCGTGCAGATCGGTGAGGTACACGAAGTTCTTCGACGCGTAGTTGATTGCGTCCATCACCTCCGGCGGCATCAGCGAGGCCGTCATGTCGGTGAACGTGCCGGCCGCGTTGATGAACGGCTTGACGCCGAGTTCCTTGAAGTAGTCACGACGCGCAGGCGCCGCGGCAGCGGCCGTCACGCCGCCGCCGAGCAGGCCGCCCACGACAGGGATCGAAGAAAGGCGTTCGAAGAACGTACGTCGCGTCAACATCGTGATCTCCGTTTCGTTCACTGCGCGGCAACAAGTGCCACGCGAATACGTTCCGCACCCTGCGGCTGCACCTGGATGGTGACGCGCGCGGGCGGATCCGAGGGAAAGACTTCCGTGAACACCGCGTTCATCGCCGGCATGTCCGAGAGGTCGCTCAGGTACACGGTGGCCATCGCCACGTCGCGCAGCGACGACTTCCCTTGCTGTAACAGCATGCCGAGTTGCCTGAACGCCTCGCGTGCCTGCGCAGCGACATCACCGCCAGGTGCTGCGATCGCATCCACGCGCAACACGCCGGCCGATGCCGCCCCCTTCCTCGCCTCGCCGACACCCGGGACGATGCCGAAGCGAAGTCCCGCTGACGACGGTTTGACCGCCACGAACGTCAGCTCGGCGCGAATCGGCCCCGGCAACGCCGGAACGACGACAGCGCCACTCGGCGCCTCGGTGGCCTTGCCGATGGCACCGGCGATGGCTCCGATCTCCGACGCCCGTGTGCCGTAGGCCTGCATCCACACGACGTCGTCCGGACCGAGTCCCGCCGCTTTCAGCGTCGTGGTGATGTTGGCGACGGTCTGCGCGACCTGCGCCTCCACGGCCTCGCCAACGGCTCTGGTCGCCGGATCCTGTCCCCCCATGCCCGACACGTAGAGCGTGTCGCCCGCCCATACGGCCGGCGAGTAGGGACCGAGCGGCGCAGGCAGTGCCCCCGCCGGCGGACGCACCACGGAGATGCCCGCGAGATCCGCGTACGCGATGCACGCGATCTCCACGCCCGCGGCGGCCGGCAACCCCGCGGCCTGCACCGTGGTGCGGGCCGGCACGCGATCGGGGAAGTACGACCCGTACACCTCGTTCATGGCCGCGTAGTCGTCCATGTTCGCGAGGTACACGTGACACTTCACGAGGTGCTCGTAGCCGAGGCCGGCCGCCTGGGCCACGGCCCCCACGCCTTCCATCGCCTGCCGGGTCTGCGCCTTCATGTCCCGCGGCGCGGCGCCATCGCCCGGCGTTCCGAGCTGCCCGGAGATGTAGAGCGTGCCGCCGACCATGATGCCCGGCGAGTACGGGCGATCGGCGGGCGCACCAGCGGGCCGCACCACGCGGCGCGTCGTCGGCGACTGCGCGTACACGGACGGAGGGGCGGCCACAGTGCAGCCGGCCACGCCGAACGCCAGCGCCAGAGCGCCACGCGTGATGCGACGGTTGCCGATACGCCGCGCCTGGTGTGCGGCGTGCGGTGCCCGGTGCCCGGTACCCGGTGCCCGATGTCCCGGCACGCTCACTGGCGAGCCCGCCCTCCGCGCGTGCCCGGCGGCACCACGGGCACCGTCGTCCAGTCCTGCGCCGCGCGGCCGTTTAGATCCCACACCACCTGCCCGGCGCGCACCGTCAGCTCGCATTCGAGCTTCTGCGTACCATCCATCCGCGCGCCCGACGAGTCGATGAATCCGAACTGCCCCTTGCGCAGCCCGAGCACGGCGATGTCGGCTTCGGTGCCCACGCCAAGGTGCCCGAGGTCGTCGCGCTTGATGATCGCGGCGGGCTTCGACGTGTTCGCGCCAATCACGTCGTTGACCGACATCCCGAGGTTCAGCAGCTTCGACATCACGTTGAGGATGTCCTTCATGCCGGCGTTCATGCTGCCGGTGTGCAGGTCGGTGCTGATCACGTCGGGGTAGAACCCCTGCTTGGTCGCCGGAACGGCCTGACGCCACAGGAAGCTCCCACCGCCATGACCCACGTCGAAGATCACGCCGCGCTTGCGGGCCGCGATCACGTACGGCTCGACCTGCCCCTGCTCGTTCACGATCGGCTGCCGGCCGCCAACGTGCGCATAGGCGTGCGTGAGGATGTCGCCCGGACGCAAGCGCCTGTTGAGGAGCTCGTCGAGCGAGAGCGGCGGCGTGTGCCCCCCGAAGTCGATCATCACGGGCACGCCCGCGTCGGTGCCGGCTTCGACGGCGCGCGTGACGGGATCCCACTCGGGACCGCTGTAGTGCGCCACCTTGATGCCGACGATCAGATTGCGGTGCTGCTTGATCCGCATCGCCGTCAGTTTGGCGTCCATGTCGCCGAGATTCTGCTCGGCGGGCCCGCCACGCATCCCCGCCCCGACGATGTTGAGGAACGAGAGGACGCGCGTGCGCGAGGTATCGATCACCTGCGTCTTGAACTGACCGAAGTTGCGCCAGCCCGCGCCGCCGACGTCCACCAGCGTGGTCTGCCCGCTGCGGAACGAGTGGCTGTCGGGCGGCACCGCCACGAGACCGTTGCTCAGATACGCGTCGGGCTCGGTGCCGAAGAACACGTGCGCGTGCAGGTCGATGAGGCCGGGGACCACGTACAACCCCGTGGCATCCACCACGCGGCGTGCCTGCGCGGCGTCGATGGCCGCCGCGACGGCGGCGATCTTGCCGTCGGCCACCGCCACGTCCATCACGCCGTCGCGCCCGTTCTTCGGGTCGATCACGTGGCCGCCCTTGATGAGCAGCGAATAAGGTTGGGCCATCGCCGGCGCGGCGCACAAGGCGCCGGCGCCCACGAGGGCGGCGAGCATCAGGGTTCTGGAGCGGCTGGACAACGGAGGTCTCCTCGCGGACGCGCGCGACGGGTCACCTGACCACTGGCGGGTGCGGGCGTGGGCCAATCCTCCCCTTCACCGTGGTCGTGACCGATGGTCGCGTGTTATAGCACACGCACAGGAGGCTCTTGCCCATGTCCGTCCGTTCGTTGGCCGCGGTGGCCGTCGCCGCGTTCGTCATCCCCGTCCTCACCACATCGTCCACCGCCCGCGCGCCGCTGGCCGCCACCCAACCGGCAGCGACGCAGGCACCCGGCACCGCCGCCGGTCCCGCCCTGCCCGACGCCGAGGTCCTCGCCGCGCTGCGGCGGCCCGAGAACAGCACCGGCAACGTCGCCGACGCCGTGGAGTCGGCCACGGGCGCACGCGGGTGGATGTCGTCGGACGTCAAGCCGATCAGCCCGGGCAAGATCGTCGGGCGCGCGTGGACCACGGTGATGCGTCCCGTGCTGCGCTCGGACACCAAAACGTATCCGAACTACCACCTGCAGATTCTCGACGAGGCCCCGGCGGGCAGCGTGCTCGTGTACGTGATGGAGGGCGGCGTGGAGATCGCCGCGCTCGGCAACCTGATGGCGACCGCCGCGAAGGTACGCGGCATCGAGGCGACGATCGTCGACGGCGCCGTGCGCGACGTGACCGAACTGCGCGAGATCGGGCATCAGGTGTTCGCCCGTCGCATCAGCCCCGCCACGTCGGTGGGCCGCATGGTGGCCGTGTCGAAACAGACGCCCGTCCGCTGCGGCGACGTCCTCGTCACGCCCGGCGACTTCATCGTCGGCGACGCGGACGGCGTGGTCGTGGTGCCCTACGCCGCGGCGACGCAGGTCGTGGCCCTGTTGAAGGACTACGACGCGCGCGAGTCGAAGATGATCCCGCTCATCCGCCAGGAGAAGTCGATGCAGAAGGCGCTCGAGATCTACGGGCGGTACTGAACCGGGCACCGGGCACCGGGCACCGGGCAGCGGGCACCGTCAGTCGGGCACCGAAGCGCAGGTAGGGCCGGCCCTCCGGGCCCGGCCCCGCACCGGGCCCCGGCCGTCTCGTCAGGCGCGTTGCTTCGCCGCGCGCGCGGCACGCGGGAAGAGCACGTGGTTCTCGAGGTGGACGTGGCGATGCATGTCCGCCTCGAGTTGCGCGAGCCCGTAGTACAACCCGCGGAACGTGGGACACGCCCAGTCGGGTGGCGCGTAGCCACCCGTGAGCTGCCGCATCGCGTGCAGGGCCTCTCCCGCCGACTCGTGCTCCGCTTCCATGACGGCGATCGGTGCCACCAGCCGCGCCGCGGGAAGCGTCGCGGCGTCGGCGTCGCCCGCGCCCTCGAGCGTGACGATCGCGGGGAACAGCACGCGGTCTTCCTTCTGCATGTGCTCGAGCAGCTCCTGTTCCAACGACTTGAACGTCGCCTGGAGCGGGAGCAGCACGTCAGGCAGGTGTGCGCCGTGCCGGCTCACCACCTTGTCGAGCATGGCTTCGAGCCGCGGGAGTTCGTCGCGCAGGGGCTCGTGGTAGCGGCGCTGGATGTGCCCGATCAATTCGGTCATCGTGGCGTCGGTCCATTTCGGCTCGTCTGAATCGGGCGACGCCACGGCGCGCAACTCGTCGAGAAGGGCGTCCGCGTCGAGGCCCTGGTCGGCGCACACGTCCCGCAGCGGCACGCGCCCGCCACAACAGAAGTCGATGTGATAGCGCTGGAACACGCTGATGGTCGCAGGAGCGTACGTCGCGATATCGGCAACAGTCGTGTCGGAAGA
>CAYRAE010000269.1:0-5606 GCA_964422175.1 uncultured Luteitalea sp.
TCGTCGATCACGACGACGATGAAGGGCAGCGGCTTCAGCGGCTCGCCGGTCTTCGAGTCGGTCCGCACGTCGCCGGCGTCGATGGACGCCTTGAGGTTGCGATTGAACTGATCGATGTTCCGCACGCCGAACGCCGCGAGCGTCTTGTAGCGCTCCTCCATCTCGCGCACGGCCCATCGCAGCGCGTTGGCCGCGAGCTTGGGCTCGACCACGACGGGGGTCAGCAGGTGCGGGATGTCCTCGTACATGCCGAGCTCGAGGCGCTTGGGGTCGATCATGATGAACCGCACCTGTTCCGCGGTGGAGCGGTACAGGATGCTGGTGAGCATCGCGTTCAAACCCACGGACTTGCCGGTGCCCGTCGATCCCGCGATCAACAGGTGCGGCATCGTCGCGAGATCGCTGACGTACGGTTCACCGTGAATCGTCTTGCCGAGCGCGATGGCGAGCTTCGAGCTCGACTTCCGGTACGGCTCCGATTCGAGCAGTTCGCGCAGCGAGATCGATTCGCGCACGGGATTCGGGATCTGGATGCCGACGGTGCTCTTGCCGGGAATGCGATCGATCAGCACCGACTCCGCGCGCATCGCGAGCGACAGGTCTTCGGACAGGCCGGTGATCTTGCTGTACTTCACGCCGGCGTCGGGCTTGAACTCGTACGTCGTGACGACGGGGCCGGGGAGGATCTGTACCACGTTGCCTTCGACGGAGAACTCGCGGCACTTGTCTTCGAGCTGGCGCGCCGAGTCCATCAGTTCCCGTTCGTCGACCTTGCGCTCGGCCTGCGCGGGGTCCAGCAGCGCCAGCGGCGGCAGGGTGTACGCACCGGACTTCCGTTCGGCAGGGGCCTTCAATTCCGATTCGTGCTCCGGCAGCGATGCCGGTGTCGCGACGTTGACGGGCGGCTTCGAGCGAACCGGCGGCATGTCCTTCACGACGCGTGCGGGCGCCACGCCGACGCCGGCAACGGAAGCGGCCGTGTCGGGCGCGGTGCCAGGCTTGCGCTCGCGCCGTGCCGGTGGCGCGGGCGCGGGGGGGGCCGGTGTCGCGGCCCTCGCGTCGAGACGTCCACGATTACGCGCCTCGAGCGCCTGCAGGTCGTCGGCCGTCGCCTCGCGCCCGAGGTGCTTGGCCACGACGTCCCGGCGCTGTTCGTCACGGCGCTTCGCCTCGCGCCGCGCCTGCATGCCGTCGATCGACGCGCGGACGCGCGCTCGCACCTTGTCGACGCCCGCGGCCGTGAGTGCGCTCAGCGAGACCTGCGTCGTGAGGACGAACCCGAGCAGGCCGAGCGACAGGATCACGATCGCGCCACCGGTGCGATTGAAGTTCTGGACGGCGAACTCGGAGAGCACGGTCCCGAGATGTCCGCCCGCCGGCACCGACGTGTCGTCGGTGCGTGGTGCGCCGAGCGCGAGCGCCAGCAGGGCAGAGACGCACAGCAGCAGCACCACGGCGCCGATCGTCTTCGTGTAGCCGGCCGAGAGGCTGCGGCACCAGAAGTAGTGATAGCCCGCCACGAGCAGCACGAGCGGGATCAGGAACGACGCATATCCGATCACCTGGAACGACGATTCGGCCAGGAACGCCCCGAAGGCACCGGCGAAGTTGGCGGCTTCCTTCGGCGGACCGGCATAGAAGAACCACGCCGGATCGCCCGGTGTGTAGCTGGCCAGCGCCATGAACCAGAGCAGCGCCCCGAAGAACAGGACGATGCCCAGGGCTTCGCTCGCACGTCTGGACATCACGGATGCCGACATCAGATCTCCATCACCACGGGCACGATGAGCGGGCGGCGCCCCGCTTTGCGCCGCAGGACCCGCTGCAGTTCCGACCTCACGCGCGCCTGCAGCAGGCCCACGTCGGTCCGTTCCTCGACAGGCGCGTCGCGCACGACATCGCGAATCAACGCCGTGGCGTCGCGCAGCAACGCCTCCGAGGCCTCATCCACCACGAAGCCGCGGGTGATGATCTCGGGCGTGCCGGCCAACTCGCCTGTCTGCATGTTCACGGCGAGCATCGGCACGATCAGGCCGTCGCCCGCCAGGTGTCGCCTGTCGCGCAGCACTTCGTCCGCCACTTCGCCCGTCCGCGTGCCGTCGATCAGGCGTCGGCCCACCTCCGCGCGCGCGGCGATCGTCGCGCCCTCGCCATCGAAGCGAAGCACGTCACCGTTGTCGATGACGAGAACCTCGGTGGCGCGCGAGACCGACTGCGCCACGCGCGCGTGCCGCGCCAGCTGCCGGTACTCGCCGTGGATCGGCACGAAGTACTTCGGGCGCACGAGCGCGTGCATCAGTTTCAGCTCTTCGACGTGGCCGTGGCCGGAGACGTGCACGTGCTTCTGGCCTTCGTAGATCACGTCGGCGCCGCGCAGCGCGAGGTGATTCATCACGCGGCCGATCGCGCGCTCGTTGCCCGGAATCGAGCGCGCCGAGAACACCACGACATCATCGTCGTCCACCTTGACGAAGCGGTGATCGTCGATCGCGATGCGCGAGAGCGCCGCGGCGGGCTCGCCCTGCGAACCCGTGGTGATGCACACGACGTCGGCGGCGGGGAAGTTGCGCACTTCGCTGTCGCGAATCTGCACGCCCGTCGGAATGCGGAGCAGGCCGAGGCGCTGTGCGGTCTCGGAATTGTCCGCGACGCCGCGGCCGACGAAGGCGACGTGGCGGTCGAACTGCGCGGCGAGGTCCACGAGGATCTGCATCCTGTGGATGCTCGACGAGAACATCGCGACGACGATCTTGCCCGCGGTGGAGGTGAAGATCTCCTCGAAGCCGTCGATGACGTCGCGCTCCGACCCCGCCACGCCGGGGCGATCGACGTTGGTGCTGTCGGCAAAGAGCGCCAGCACGCCCTCGCGGCCCAGTTCCGCCAGGCGCGGCAGGTCCGTCGTCTCGCCATCGAGCGGGGTGTGGTCGATCTTGAAATCGCCCGTATGGACGAGCACACCCGCCGGCGTGTGAATCGCCAGTGCCAGGCAGTCGGGCATGCTGTGCGTCACGCGCAGGCATTCGATGGTGAAGGGGCCGACGGTGATGCGATCGCGCGGCGCAACGGGCGTCAGCCGGCCGCGGACGTCGATCGCGTGCTGCTCGAGGCGATGCTCGACGAGCGCCAGGGCGAGCTTCGAGCCGTAGACGGGCCCGTCGACGAGCGGCATGAGGTACGGCAGTCCGCCGATGTGATCCTCGTGGCCGTGCGTGAGGAACACCGCGCTCACCTTGTGGCCGAGACCCTCGAGGTACGCGAGGTCGGGGATCACGAGGTCGACGCCCGGCATGTCGGGCTCGGCAAACATCACGCCCGCGTCGACCACGATCGTGGTCTCGCCACACGTGATCGCCATCGTGTTCATGCCGAATTCGCGCAGGCCTCCCAGGGGCACCACGTCGACCGGCTGCGCCAGCATCGTCTCGGTCATCTGTTCGAACGCATCCCAGTACGCCGGCCCGTGGCCGACGTGCCTCCGACGCGACGGACGAGTCGCGGCGAGGTCCTGCACTGCTGCGCCACACGCGCCGGCCGAAGGCAGGGGACCGGTGCACGTGAACACGGACCGACGGCTGACCTGGCGGGCGCCAGTGCCGTCGTTCTGGACTCAGACCCACTGGGTTGGGCTGAATCCGCTAAGTCCTACAACGCGCAACAAGATACCACGATCGGCAACCGGCAACGGGCAAACCGGCAACTGGATATCCCTGAACCCTCAGCTGGAGCGCACGGGCTTCGGCCCCTGCGACAGACGCGCGAACTCTTCGAGCGACAGCGTCTCCGGGCGGCGCTGGGGATCGATGCCGGCGGCGGCGAGCCAGGCTTTGGCGTCGGTGCCGTCCTGCCGAGCCAGTGACTGCAGGCTCGTGCCGAGCATCTTGCGGCGCTGGGTGAAGACGTGCCTGACGAGCGCGTCGAAGCGGCTTCGGTCGGCGATCGCGACGCGGTCGGGCCGAAAGGCGAGCCGCACGACGGCGGAATGAACCTTCGGCGGCGGTCTGAATGCGCCCGGTGGCAGAACGAAGAGTCGGGAGACGTCGGCTTGGAGCCCTGTCGCAATCGAGAGCGGACCGTACTCGCGTGACCCGGGTTGCGCGACGAGGCGGTCGGCAACCTCTTTCTGGAGCATGAGTACCGCGTCGGCGATCAGGCCCTCGCGCGCGTACGCGAGCAGGCGGCCGAGTACCGGCGTCGAGACGTTGTAGGGGAGGTTCGCCGCCACGCGATACGGGCGGTCGCCGCCGAACCACGCAGACGAGGGCAGCTCCAGGAAGTCGCCTTCGTGGACGTGGATGTTGGAAATCCCGCGCGCACGCAGGTCGGCGGCGAGGTCCCTGTCGATTTCCACCGCATGGACCACCGCGCCCCTGTGCGCCAGCGGCATCGTCAGCTGACCATGCCCCGGGCCGATTTCGAGGAACGTCTCGCCGGGCTTCGCGTCGACCGCCGCGACGATCTTGTCGACCCACTGCCGCTCGAGGAAATGCTGGCCGAACCGCTTGCGGGCGCGGCGCGTCCGGGGACGTGTCGGCGAAGGCGGTACCACTAGTCGCCGGCCGCGTCCTGAGCGGCCCAGAAGTGTTCCTCCACCTCCTGGATCTCCTCTTCGGACATGCCGAAGTAGTGACCTACCTCGTGGATCAGCGTCTCGGCAACCATCGCGACGAGGTCGTCCTCGTTGATGGCGTCCTCTTCGTGCGGCCCCTGGTAGAGCACGATCTGATCGGGTTCGCGATTGCCGTCGCCCCATTGGCGCTCTGTGATGGGCATGCCGAGGTAGAGACCGTAGAGCGTGTCAGGTGGCTCGATCTCCATCTCGGCCAGCAGCGACTCCGGCGGGTACTCCTCGATGATGATCGCGATGTTGCGCATCGCATCGCGGAACCGATCCGGGATGATCGCCAGCGCTTCCTCGATCAGACCTGCAAACTCGTCGCGCGTCATCTGGTGGCCTTTCTGGCGCGCCTGGGCGCGGGTGCCGGTACGGCGGGTCGCGCACGGCGCCGCGGCGCACCGGCGGGTGGTGCGGCGAGATCGAGCGGCGCCACGCCACCCGTCTTGAACGGATAGCGGCAGATGTCGGCCACCTCGCACTGGCTGCAGAACGGCTTCGGCCGGCACACGCGTCGCCCGAGCAGGATGAGGCCGTCCGACATGCGCGTCCAGTCGCGTGGCGGCAGCGCGGCGCACAGGTCGCGCTCGACGCCTTCGGGCGTGGTCTGGCGCGTGAGGCCGATGCGCTCCGCGACACGCAGCACGTGGCGATCAACAGGCAGCCCCGGCACGCCGAACGCATGCCCGAGGACGACGTTGGCGGTCTTGCGTCCGACGCCGGGCAGGGCAACGAGCAGGTCCATCTCGGCGGGAACCTCACCCCTGTGGTCGCGCACGAGACGCTGCGCCAGACCGACGATGGCCTTGCTCTTCGCGCGGAAGAAGCCCGTCGCGTGGATGAGCGGTTCGACGTCGATCGGATCGGCGGTCGCCAGCGCTGCCGCGTCGGGATAGCGCGCAAACAGGGCCGGCGTCGTCTCGTTCACGCGTTTGTCGGTGGACTGCGCCGACAGCACGGTCGCGACGAGCAGTTCGAAGGCGTTGCTGAACGC
>CAYRAE010000270.1:0-5584 GCA_964422175.1 uncultured Luteitalea sp.
GCCGACGGCCGACGGCCGATTGCCCGTAACCGTGTGATCTAGACTGCCGCATGCGTCAGTTCCCGATTCTCGCGACGGCCGCCTGTTGTCTGCTCGCGTTGGCGATACCGACATCTGTCGGCGCGCAGGCGCCGGTGCCGCCCGTGCCGTCCGCCGCGCAGCTCCAGTGGCAGCGGATGGAATTCACCGCGTTCGTCCACTTCGGGCCCAACGCCTTCACCGGCGTCGAATGGGGCTCGGGGCGCGAGCAGCCCACCGTCTTCAACCCGACCGCGCTCGACGCCAGGCAGTGGGCGCGTACCTTCAAGGCCGCCGGCATGAAGGGTGTGATCGTGACGGCGAAGCATCACGACGGGTTCTGCCTGTGGCCCACGAAGGACTCGACGCACACGGTGGCCGCGAGCCCGTGGCGCGATGGGAAGGGCGACCTGCTCCGCGAGTTGTCCGATGCGGCGCGCGCGGAGGGCCTGAAGTTCGGCGTCTATCTCTCGCCGTGGGATCGCAATCACCCGACATACGGCACGCCCGAGTACAACGACGTCTTCGTGCGCATGCTCGAAGACGTGCTGTCCAACTACGGCGAGATCTTCGAAGTGTGGTTCGACGGCGCCAATGGTGAAGGTCCCAACGGCAAGCGGCAGGTGTACGACTGGCCGCGCTTCCACGCGGTGGTGCGGCGCCTGCAGCCCAACGCGGTGATCTTCAGCGACGCCGGTCCCGACGTGCGGTGGATCGGCAACGAGCGCGGCGAGGCTCCGCTCACCAACTGGGCGATGCTCGATCGCGATCGCTACCAGCCCGGCACGCCGCTCAGCATGGACCTGCCGGAAGGGTCGGCGCTCGGACGGTTCTACGTGCCTGGTGAGTGCGATGTATCGATTCGTCCGGGCTGGTTCTGGCGCGCGGCCGAGAACACGCGCGTGAAATCACCGCGCGCGCTGCTGCGGTTGTACGAGACGTCGGTCGGGCGTAACTGCACGCTGCTCCTCAACGTGCCGCCAGACGATCGCGGCCTCATCCACGACAGCGACGTGAAGGCACTCGCAGGCATGCGCGCGTTCGTCGATCGCGTGTACGGGTCGTCGCTCGTGCCGTCGGGGGCCACGGCTGCTGCCACGTCTGCGGAGCGGGGGCATGCGGCGTCAGCGGTGCTGGATGCCGATCTCGACTCGTTCTGGGCGCCTGCCGGATCGACGAAGACAGGTGCGGTGACGGTGGATCTCGGCACGCCTGTCACGTTCGATCGCGTGCGGCTCCAGGAATACGTCGCGCAGGGGCAGCGCGTCTCGCTGTTCGAGATCGAAGCCTGGGTGAACGGTGCCTGGACGCGTATCGCCAACGGCACCACCATCGGCCACACCCGCATCGTCGCCACCGACGTCACCACGACGTCGCGCGTGCGGGTGACGATCCATGACGCGCGCGGCGTACCGCTCATCGCGTCGCTGTCGCTTCACGATTCGACGAAAGCCGCCCCTGCCGCGGCGGAGGCTCACTGACATGAACAGACGACAACTCCTCCAATCCCTGACCGTGGCGCCAGTCGCCGCATCGTTGACTCCGCTCACGCACCAGGCGGAGCGGACGGGCTTCAGCCCGTTCGTGTCCTCGGCATCGGGCGCCGCCGCGCAGGCAGGTACCGGTGCCGCCGATCGCGTGATCGTCATCTCGCTCGATGGCGTGCGCACGCAGGAGATGTTCGGCGGCATCGACGTGGGCATCCTGCAGCACGTGATCGGCGAGAAGGTGAAGGCCGCCGATCACGCGCTGTACAAGACGTACTGGCGCGAGACACGCGAAGCACGGCGCGAGGCGCTGATGCCGTTCATCTGGGGGACGTGGCTGAAGTCGCACGCGTCGATCGTCGGCGATCGCGAAGCGGGCAGCGTGATGACGCTCGGCAACACGCAACGATTCAGTTACCCGGGTTATGCGGAGCTGATGACGGGCGTGCCGCACGACGACGTCATCACCAGCAACGACAACAAGCGCTATCCCTTCGAGACGGTGCTGCAGGTCCTGCGGCGTGAGCTCCGCGCCACGCGCGAGCAGGTGGCGTGCTTCGGCTCGTGGGACGTGTTCACGTCCATCTCCTCGTCTGTCGATGATGCCGTGTTCGTGAACGCGGGGTTCCAGGCGTATGACTCACCGGATCCGCGGATGCAGGCGTTGAGCGCGGCGCAGTTCGAAACCGTGCCCGGCTGGAACTCGGCGCGCTACGACCACTACACGTGGCAGTTCGCGCTCGATCACCTGAAGCGGCACCAGCCGCGCGTGTTGTGGATCGGACTCGACGAATCCGACGACTGGTCGCACGGCCGGAACTACGTGCGGTTGATCGAGTACCTGCACCGCTTCGACGGGTGGCTGGCGAAGCTGTGGGAGCAGCTGCAGACGGACCCGACGTTCAAGGGACGGACGGCGCTGATGCTGGTGACCGACCATGGCCGCGGCAACACGACCGCCGACTGGAACAGCCACGGCAAGGACACCGAGGGCGCGCAGTACGTGTGGGCGGCGGTGTCTGCGCCGAACTGGCCGGCGCGCGGCGTGTGGGCGCCGGGGCACCCGCCGGCGTCGCAGAGTCAGGTGGCGGCGACAATAGCGGCGCTCATCGGGAAGAGCGGGCCGCAGGGGGCGGGGGCGGGGCTGAGCCCGGTGTCAAAGGGGAAAGGGTAAGGGGTAACGGACAACGGCAGTCCCAAAGGGGAAAGGGGAAAGGATCAAAGGGGCGGTTCAGCGGTAAGGCGAAAGGGGAAAGGGTGCGGGCCGATCAGCTCCGTGGCGGCGTGGCGAGTTCGAGGCGCTGGCGCTTCAGATAGAGGCCCTTGCGCGTGATGCCGAGGGCGGCCGCGGCGGCGACCTGGTTGTTGCCGTTGCGTTCCATCGCGCGCGTGATGGCGGCGCGTTCGATGTCGTCGTGGATCTGCTGCAGCGGGCGATCGAGCCAGACGCTGCAGTACGAGCGGTCGCCATGCGTCGGAGGCAGCGTCGGTGTCGACGTGCGGACGTTGGGTGCGAGATGCCCCACGTCCACCAGTTCATCGTCTTCGCTCAGAGCGACGACGCGCTTCAGTTCGTTGGTGAGCTGCCGCACGTTGCCTGGCCATTCGTACGCAGACAGGCACTCGAGTGCCTTGGGCGTGAGCTGCGGGATCGGCTTCCCTGCCTGCTTGGCGTGCATCGTCAGGAAGTGGTTGACGAGCGTGGGGATCTCCTCGCGCCGCTCTCGAAGGGGCGGGATGGTGAGCGAGACGACGTTGAGGCGGTAGAAGAGATCCTCGCGGAACCGCCCGGCGCGAACGAGTTCCTCGAGCCGCGCGTTGGTGGCCGCCACGATGCGGACGTCGACGTGCTGAGGCCGTTCGCCGAGCGGCTGGATCTCACTGCTCTCGAGGAAGCGCAGCAGCTTGGGCTGCAGGTCCGCGTCGAGCTCGCCGATCTCGTCGATGAACAGCGTGCCGCCCTCTGCCTCGCGGATCAGGCCCTTGTTATCGGCGACGGCACCCGTGAACGCGCCCCGACGGTAGCCGAAGAGCTGCCCCTCCAACATGTCGCGCGGCACGGCCGACACGTTGAACGCGATGAACCGCCGCTGCGACCGCTTCGAAAGCTCGTGAACCTCCTGCGCGACGATCTCCTTCCCAGTCCCCGTCTCGCCCGCGATGAGAACGGGCAGCTCACTTGGAGCAACTCGCTTGATCGTTGAAAGTAGTTTCCTCATCTCTGTCGAGATGTAGAGCCCCACTTTGCCCTCTGAAGCGACATCAAGCTCCCAGGAAAGCACACGCTTCTTGGACTCCTGCCCAGACCGAAGTGCCGCAATCGCTGTTCCGATCACGCCGAGTATCTGTGCGATAGTCTCGCGTGAGGTGGGATCAACCATGGGCTGCAGTTCTAACGTGACCGTCTCGTCTCCGACAGCGCCAAATGCAATTGCATAAGGAGAATCCGACGGCAGTGTTCGCGACTGGATCACGCGTCCGTCAACGATCACTTTCATTCTTCGAAGCAGACGAATGGTCTCAGAAGCGGCGAGCGCTGGCTGCGGAAGAAGCGCGCACACGTATGCCAATGATTCAGCAAGCTCGAAATGCAGTCTGTGCTTTCGGGTGGATGGTAAGCCCAACGGCGGCCAGTGATCGGCCGGAACGGAAGCCCTGATCTTCGCCGACTGCTTTGCGCTGCATCTATCGCCGGATGCGAGGAAAATCCGAATAGCCCTTCCGTGTTCGCTGTACCAGCGCTTCCGATCCCCTCGGTCCGCTGCCAAAACCGCGCGTACACGAGCGAGCAGGCCAACAATTTCGGCACTGGGGTGTGGCAAGCGCTCAACGACGTCCACGACGTCGAGGTCAGCGCTCGCGCTGTCTCCTGTTGTACAAAGCACTTCCGCACGCAGCAGCCTGAGCTTGGCCCAGTTCGCTAAGTCGCCACGGTCATCTGCAGCCTGCTGTGCGACAGTCAGCAGCTCAACGGCAGCCTGTGCGTTGCCGGATGCGACCGCAAATCTGCTACGAACCGGGGCTGAATCAACCAGCAAGATGGTCGTCCCGCTGAGCTCAGAGACGATTGCCTCGATCTCTCGGATGTGTGGCTCTGCCTCCCGAGCACCTCCCGTTTCCAGTGCGATATTGGCGAGCGTATCAAGGAGCGCTCCTCTCGCCAGCGATACCGTCGGAACAGCGTCGAGTGCAATCGCAGCTAGTGTTCTAGCTTTGTCGAAGTGGCCGCGACGACACTCAAGAAACGCTAGATTGGCCTGTGCGGCAGCTTGAAGGGATTGGAGCCCATGTATTGAGGCGGTCTCATAGGCGGCGCGAGCCCAACGAGTAGCCTCTGCGTTCCGCGCCAGCAGATACTCTGCGCCAGAAAGCGCTAAGCAAACAAATGTCTCGATGGCGCCGTTTGGCTCTGGTTCTAGCAGGGCCAACGCGGAGAGCAGTTCAGGAACAGCGACGCTCGGAAGACTTCGCTGCGCATGAGCCTGCCCCACCCGAGCATGCAGTGACGCCATGAGTTGGCGATCTCCGCACTTCAGTACGGCGCGTTTGGCTGTTTCGAAAGCTTGCTGGCTCTCTGCGAGCCCGCGATGGCTCGTTAGCAGTGTAAAACGTGAAAGAGCCGCGAGAGCAACCTGCTCGTGCTCCAGTGCAGCCTCTCCCTCCACCAACACTCGTCCCAGCGTATCGAGTGCATCCGTAACGCGACCAGATGAACCAAACAGCTCACCCTTGACGCGGAGAGCAAACACTCGCAACGCTGCGTCTGGCGAGTCAACAGCATCGTTCCCCAGCTGCACAGAGGCTGCTGACACAGCGCCAGCCTGTCGCAACAACTCAGCCTCAATGACGCCGCGCGTCGCGTCGGGAAGAGACGCGGCACGCAACATGCGTCCACTGCTAGAGGCGTTGCCAGAACGGAGGGCACGCCGGAGGGCGGCTGGCAGGTTCAGGGGCATTCGGAGAAGTGCCGCAGAGTGTACAGCACTTCTTCGACCGCCCCTGGTTCGACATCTATGATTTCAGTCGCCCCACACCAAGGTATCTCCCCACACGAGCGTGTCACCCCACACCAAGGTGTC
>CAYRAE010000271.1:0-5576 GCA_964422175.1 uncultured Luteitalea sp.
CGATCACATCTTGTACTTGCCCATGTCGTCGGGATCGAGGCTCTCCAGCCAGTGCTGGAGGCGTTCGGTTTCCTGAGACGTGGGCACAGCCAGGGGCTTGGCGTCGGCCAGTACGTGCTCGGCGACGTAGACAGGGGCACGGGAACGAAGCGCCAAAGCGAGCGCGTCCGATGGCCTGGCGTCGACAGCCACTGTTTCGCCGTGGACCGTGACGTAGACGTGGGCGAAGAACGTCCCTTCCTTCACGTCGGTGATGTGGATCTCGGACACCGTGCCGCCGAGGGCTTCGACCATGTGACGCAGGAGATCGTGTGTCAGCGGTCGCGCCGAGTGGCTGTTCTCCAGTTGCAGCGCCACGGCGTGCGCCTCGAACATGCCAATCCAGATGGGGAGGGTGCGCTCCCCCGCATGATCGCGCAAGACGACGATCGGCATGTTAGTGACGGGATCCATCATGAGTCCCTTGATCAGCATCGGGATGGGCATCAGTCCTCCACCGCGACGATCTCGCCGCGAACGCTGTTCGGGCCGGCATCGGTGATCCTGACCTGCGCGAACTTGCCGAGCCACGCGGGATCGCCAGGGAAATTGACGACCGTGTTGCCGCTGGTGCGGCCTGACAGCTCGTGGTCGCGGCGCCGGCTCGTGGCGTCGACGAGCACCTGCTGCACGCTACCGACGGCCTGCCGGTGCAGATCGCTCTGGATCTCCCGCTGCAGCGCCTGCAATTCGACGATGCGGCGTGTCTTCTCCGCCTCCGCCACATCGTCTGGCATCCGTTTGATGGCGAGCGTGCGCGGGCGCGGCGAGTACTTGAAGCTGAACATGCTGTGATAGCGCGCCGTGGCCGTCAGCGTGAGCGTGTCCTCGAAGTCCGCGGTCGTCTCGCCCGGGAAGCCGATGATCATGTCCGTCGACAGCTGGATGTCGGGGACCGCCTCGCGGACGTCCTGGATGATTTCAAGGTAGCGCTCGCGGGAATAGCGCCGGCGCATCGCCGCCAGGATGCGCGTCGAGCCTGACTGCACGGGCAGGTGCAAGTGCCGACACACTTTCGGCAGGGAGCGGTACGCCTCGAGCAGCCGGGGTGTCACGTGGCGCGGGTGGGGACTCGCGAAGCGGATCCGCTCGATGCCGGGCACGTCGTGCACGCGCTCCAGCAAGCCCGCGAAATCGCACGCGGCATCGTCTGGTGCGTGGTAGTGGTTCACGATCTGACCCAGGAGTTGCACTTCCCTGTGTCCGCGATCGGCAGCCTCCCTGACCTCCGCCAGGATCTCGGCCGACGGGCGCATCCGTTCGTGGCCGCGCGTGTACGGCACGACGCAGAACGCGCAGAACTCGTTGCAGCCTTCGATGATGTTCACGTAGGCCTTGATTGCGTCTGCGCGACGCGCGATGCCGAGCGGGAACGACACATCCTCGTGCGGATTGATGTCGACCTGCGGGCCGATGTCCGTCTCGTCGAGGGCGCGCGTCACGAGCATCGGCAACTGCTTCACCCGCTGCGTGCCCACGACGACGTCGATCAGCCTGGAACGCTTCAGGAGCGCCGCGCCTTCCTGCTGCGCGACGCATCCCGTGACGGCGATGACTGGCTGGTTGCCGACGGCCTGAGCGGCTTCACGGAACTCACCCAGGCGCGTGAACAGCTTCTCCTCAGCCCGCTCGCGGACGCTGCAGGTGTTGATGACGATGACGTCGGCGTCGGCCGGGTCGGCGGTCGCTTCGAATCCCGCGGATTCGAGCAGACCGGCGAGCCGTTCGCCGTCGTGCATGTTCATCTGACAGCCGTACGCTTCAACCAGATACTTTCGAGCCACGTCCCTTGCCCTTGCGACGCTCGTCGCGTCCCGCACTTTCGCTTTCGCCTTTTGCCGCAGCTTCGCTTTCGCCTCGGCCACTTTCGCCTTTTGCCCCTGACGTGCGACCCCGCATTGGAGCAGGGGCCTTCGCCTGCAGCAGGGCCCTGGCACCGTCGAGCATCGGCGCTGACGTATCCCCCGCCATCATGCGCGCCAGTTCCTGCACACGGGTCTCTCCATCGAGGTTCACCGCCGTCGTGGCGGTACGGCCGCCGCTCACCTGCTTGCTGATGTGGATGTGGGCGTCGGCGTGCGCGGCCACCTGCGCCAGGTGCGTCACGCACAGCACCTGGGCGTGCGCCGCGAGCGCGTGCAACCGTGCCCCGACAGTGTCTGCCACTCGCCCACCGATCCCCGCGTCCACCTCGTCGAAGATGAGCGTGCGGCCGGTGCGTTCCGGCGCATCGAGCACCTTCACGGCGAGCATCACGCGAGACAGCTCACCACCTGAGGCCACGCGCGCGAGCGGGCGTGGCGCCTCGCCCGGGTTGGCCGACAACAGGAGCTCGGCGCTGTCGATTCCTGACGCCGTCCACCTGTCCTGAGCAACGTCGAGGCGGGCTCGCTCGGCAGAGTCGACGGGAGCGAAGCGGAACATCACCTCGGCGTGGGGCATCGCGAGGCCGGACAATTCGGCGCGGAGCCGCTCGGCGAATGGCTCGGCAGCCTTCCGGCGGGCGACGGAGAGCGCGCCAGCCTTTTCGAGGTACGCCCGCGCGGCCTCATCAGCGGCAGCCTGCAGGTGGGCGACCTGCCCTTCCGGTTGCTGCAGCGTGGCGAGTTGCTCGCGAAGCGTCGTCTGGTGTGTGCGGACGTCGGCCAGCGTAGGACCGTACTTGCGCTTCAACCGCTCCAGGAGTGCCAGTCGATCCTCGATCTCCTGCAGTCGCTCCGGCGACGCCTCGATGCCTGACACGTAGTCGCGCAGGAAATAGGCCAGATCGTCGAGCTGCGCCTTCACGACGTCGCGTTGCGCGGCATACGGCTGCGCCGCGGGATCGACGTGCGCCAGTTCATCGAGGCGCTTCCAGACAGTTGCGAGCGTCCGGAGCGCGGCGTGTTCGTCCTCGTACAGCGCCAGATAGGCCTCCTGCCCCAGGCGCTGCAGACGATCGGCATTGGCCAGCACCTGTCTGGTAGCCGCCAGCTGTTCGTCCTCGTCGCCGAGCGGCGCCACCTTGTCGATCTCTCCGAGCTGGAACGACAGCAGTTCGATCCGCGCCGCGCGTTCGCGGGCGTCCATCTGCGTCGCGGCCAGTGCCTCCCGGGCGGCCGTCCACACGAGATGCGCGTCGCGGACCTCGGCACGGTGCGGCGCCAGTCCCGCGACGCGATCGAGGAGGTCGAGGTGCGTTTCGGGCAGTTGGAGCGTCTGATGCTCGTGTTGTCCGTGGAGATCCATCCACGCCGCCATCCGTTCACGCATCGTCGTGGCGGTGACCAGCGCATCGTCGATGAACGCCCGCGACCGGCCTTCGGCCGAGACCTCCCGCCTGACGATGACCTCCCGGCCCTCGGGCGTGCTGACGATGGCCTGGACGGTGGCGGTGGTGGCACCGGTCCGGACCATGTCGGCCGACGCGCGCCCACCGAGCAGGAGACCGATGCCTTCGACGAGCACGGACTTGCCGGCGCCCGTCTCGCCGGTGAGGACGGTGAGGCCCTCGTCCAGCGAGAGGTCGAGCGCGTCGATCACCGCGAGCTGGCGGATGCTGAGGAAGCGGATCATGAGCGGGATACCGCGGGCGTGCCGGTCGAGCCGACAACCGCGTCGAATGACCAGAACTGCCACGATATCATGGAGTTGACCGATTTTTCGTGTGCGTGGTACGCTTCCATGTTCGCGCCTTCCCAGCGGCGCACTGATCATGCATAGCGGAGGCCTGTTTGCAGACGCTTTGGGTGTGCGCTCTTGCCCTGCAGGAGCTGGCCGGACCCGCGGCGGAGACCGCGGAGACGGCGACTGACGTCATCTCACTCGTCACACGGACAGGGCTCTTCGAGCAGCTCGTCCTCGCCCTTCTCGTCCTCTTCTCCGTTCTTTCCTGGGGCATCGTCGCGTACAAGACGCTGGCGTTCCGGAAGGCCGAGGCGCAGACGCGGCAATTTCTCGACGTGTTCCGGCGCAGCAGCAAGTTCTCCGAGGTGCAGGCCGTGTGCCGCTCCCTGGGCGACAGCCCGCTCGTCGGGCTGTTCCAGGCGGGCTATGGCGAGCTCAACACGCAGCTGCGCGGCGCGACCGGAGACAAGCCGGCGGCCGCGGGCGCGCGTCCAACGCTCAAGAGTCTCGAGGCCGTGGACCGCGCACTCCTGCGCGCCAGTGGCTCCGAGCTGGCCAAGCTCGAGGCACGAGTGGGATTCCTGGCGACCACGGCGAGCATCACGCCGTACATCGGCCTGTTCGGGACGGTCTGGGGCATCATGACGGCCTTCCAGGCGATTGGCGCCGTGGGCTCGTCGAGCCTTGGCGTCGTGGCCCCGGGCATCGCGTCGGCGCTCATCGCGACCGCCGCCGGCCTCTTCGCCGCGATTCCCGCCGTGTACTTCTACAACCACTTCACGGCCAAGGTACGTGGGTTCGCCTCGGCGATGGAGGACTTCTCGCTGGAGTTCCTCAACATCTCCGAGCGCAACTTCACGTAGACCGCGTTCCCGGACACGACCATGCCCAAGGTACAGGCAACCGGCGGTGGCGGGATGGGACGCGGACGACGAGGACGGATGGTGGCGTCGACGGCGCTGGCCGAGATCAACGTCGTCCCGCTCGTCGACGTGATGCTGGTGCTGCTCATCATCTTCATGGTGGCGGCGCCGATGATGACGCGCGGCCTCGACGTCAACCTGCCCGTGGCGCAGCGATCGCAGACCCTCAGCAACGAACGCGTGTTCGTCACGATTCCCCTGTCGTTCGGCAAGGACCGGCGCGTGCAGCTCGACGAGGAGTTCATTCGCGTCGACGTGCTCGGCGAACGGATGCGGCAGACGCTGCAGGGCAAGAGTGACAAGAGCGTCTATCTGCGCGCTGATGGCGCGGTCACCGTACAGGAAACGATGACGGTGATGGACGCGCTGAAATCAGCCGGCGTCGAGAAGGTGGGCCTCGTGTCGCGCCTCCCGGGGGAGCGGTAGCGGACGTGGCCTCCCCTGCTCCGACGTACGCCCTCGCGGATGGCGCCTTCGCCGATCGGCCGACAGCCGACGGCTTCGGCCGCATGATCGCGCTGTCGCTCGTCGCGCACGGGCTACTGATCCTGGCTGTCCTGCTGACGCCCTCGTCGTGGCGCACCCGCGACGTGGCCGAGCGCGAGGTGATGACGATCAGCCTTGGCGGCGCGCCGGGACCGCGCGCCGGTGGCCTGACGTCGATGTCCGGCCGTCCGGTGCAGCAGGCCGTCGAACCGAAGCCTGAAGAGAAGCCGCCGCCCGTCACGCCGCCGGCCGCCAAGCCACCCGAGATGGTCGAGCCGACCAAAGCGGCGCCGCCGCGTCCGACGCCGGCGCGCCCTCCGGCAGTGGTACCCCCCACCACCACCGATCAGGCTCGCGCACGCACGCCGAGTACGGGCGCGCGCGTGAGCGAAGGTCAGGCGAAAGCCGACACCGGCGTCGTGAGTGACAGCATCGGGTTGTCCACCGGCGGTGGAGGCTCGGGCGGGCAGATCAACCTCGGCAACTTCTGCTGCCCTGCGTACGTCGCAGAGATGCTGCAGA
>CAYRAE010000272.1:0-5560 GCA_964422175.1 uncultured Luteitalea sp.
AGCTCAGGGACACGGTCGGCACGCTCCACGCGATGTCGCCGATGTCGTCGGAGCCACCGCCACGCTTGTCTTCGTCGGGGATCGACTCCTGCCCGCTCAGCGGCGGAATCGTCGTCGCGAGCCCGACGACGGGCACGCCGAGCTCGGTCTGCGTCGCGCGCGCGAGCGCGAGGTCGGCCTCCGACCATTCAGGCAGGCCGACGGACCGGATGTTGGCGTACATGGTCTCGGCGAGCGCCTTGTTCATGTGCGCCGGCCACGCGGATCCGAGCACGCGCGACGTCCACGTGGTGTCGGTCATGAGCGCCGCACCCTGGGCCATCTGGTCGCCGATGGCCCACATGCGCTTCACGCCCGCGTAGTCGGTCTCGCGGAAGAAGTACCAGACGCTGGCGTTGCGCGGCACCACGTTGGGCTGGTCGCCGCCGTTGGTGATCACGTAGTGCGACCGCTGCTGCAGCCGCAGGTGCTCGCGGCGGAAATTCCAGCCGGTGTTCATCAGTTCCACGGCGTCGAGCGCGGACTTGCCGCGCCACGGCGCGCCAGCGCTGTGCGCCGACTCGCCCAGGAACGTGTACTCCACCGAGACCAGCCCGCTCATGCGGCCGTCGCCCCAACTCGTCGAGAGGTTGGTGCCGACGTGGTTGTAGAGCACCGCGTCCACGTCCTTGAAGAGCCCGGCGCGCACGTAGTAAGCCTTCGTGCCCAGTTGTTCCTCGGCGATGCCGGGCCAGATGAGGATCGTGCCGGACAGTCGCTCGCGCTCCATCGCCCGCTTGGCCGCGATCGCCGCGACGATGTTGAGGGGTGTGCCGGAGTTGTGCCCCTCGCCGTGGCCCGGCGCGCCGTCGACGATGGGGTCGCGATACGCGACGCCAGGCTTTTGCGACGCCTGCGGGATGCAGTCGACGTCGGAGCCGAGTGCGATGACAGGCGAGCCCGAGCCCCAGCGTGCGACCCACGCGGTGGGGATGTCCGCAACACCGCGCTCGATCGTGAAGCCCTCCTTCTCGAGGATGCCGGTGAGGTAGCGCGATGTCTCGACTTCCTGGAAGCCCAGTTCCGCGAAGCTGAACACCATGTCGTTCATCTGCTGCCCGAGATCGAACATCGCCTGCGATTGCACGTCGGCGGCCACGGCCGCCTTGATGCGAGCGATGCGGGCGTCATCGGCGGTGGCGGTCGCGACGTCTTTCGACGATGCGGCGCGCCGCGGCGCCTGGGCCTGCAGCACGACGGCCCCGGAGACGAGTGCCGCGAACGCAGCGAGACAGGTGGTACGGAACAGGGACATGCGCGAACGACCTCCGATGATGGAGCGGGCCTCAGGCGGCTTCACGATGACGTGTCGGATGGCGCGGGAGGACCAGGCGACGCGGGCGTGCGGGAACCCTGCGTTTGCCCGGCGACCTTCGACAGCAGCTGTTCGAGCTTGAATCCCGTCAGCGACTCGATGACGGGCGGCATCTGCGCGATCACCTTCGTGACTTCGTTGGTGATGGTGGACACCTGACCGTCGCCGCCGGCCCCGGTGCTGACGAGCGTGATCCTGTCGATGCGCGACAGCGGCTCTGCGACGGCGCGTGCGATCTCCGGGAGGATCGGCGCGAGCAGCTGCAGCACCGCCGCCTCGTTGTAGCGCTGCCAGGCGTCGGCCTTCTTCTCCATCGCGAGCGCTTCGGCCAGTCCCTGCGCTTTGCGTGATTCCGCTTCGGCGAGACCGCGTGCCTTGGCCACTTCGGCTTCGGCCACGCCCTGTGCCTGCGACACGGCGGCGGCGGCAAGGCCGCGCGCGCGTTCGCCTTCGGCCAGGCGTTCGAGGCGCGCGCGTTCGGCGTCGGCCTCGGTCTCCACGCGCTTGCGCGCGGCTTCGGCCAGCGTCTCCGTCTCGTAGCGCTTGGCGTCGGCCTGCCGGCGGATCGTGGCGTCGAGCTCCTTCTCCTTGCGCTTGATCTCCTGCTCCTGGAGCTCGATCTCCATGGTCTTCTTCTGGAGTTCGTAGGCCATCTCGGCCTCGGCGCGCTTCCGGTTCGCCAGGCTCTGCTGCTCGGCGATCGCCTGCTGGGCCTGGAAGTTCGCGATCTCCGATGCCCGCCGCGCCGCGGCGTCGGCTTCCTGCTGGCGGCGGTCCTTCTCGGCATTGGCTTCGGCCACGAAAGCGTCACGGCGCGCTTCCGCTTCCTGCGAGAGCTTCAGCGCTTCCGCCTGGCGTTCGCGCGTCTCGCGTTCGGCGTCGGCCTGCGCGATCGACGCTTCCTTGAGCGCGTTGGCCTCCGCGATCGCCGCCGTCCGCTTCACTTCGGCGATCCGCGGCTTGCCCAGTGCCTCGAGGTAGCCGTGCTTGTCGCGGATGTCGCGAATCGTGAACGAGTCGATGCCGAGCCCCATGTTGGCGAGGTCGCCGGCGGAGATCTCCTGTACTTTCTGCGCGAACTGGTCGCGGTTCTTGTAGATGTCCTCGACGGTGAGCGTGCCGAGGATGGCGCGCAGGTGCCCCTGCACCGTATCGAGCGCGACCTTGATGATCTCCTCCGGCTTCATGCCGAGGAAGCGTTCGGCTGCCGCGTGCAGCGAGGGCTCGTCCTTCTTGATCTTGATCTGCGCCACGCCGTCCACGAGCACGGGCACGCCCTGGGAGGTGTAGACCTCGGGCGTGTTGACGTCGAGGGTCATGATCTCGAGCGACAGGCGATTCCACGTGGAGAACAGCGGCACCACGACGCCGGCGCCGCCCGTGATGAACCGTACGGGGCCTCGGCCGGAGACGACGATGACCTCGTTGGGACCCGCCTTGCGCAGGAACGCGAGATAGGCGAGGACCAGGCCCGCCGCCAGGCCGACGAGCGCGACGACAGCAGAGATGAGAAACAGTTCGGGCACGTACAGAACCTCGGGCTAGGACTTGCGTACGGGTGTGGGGTCGGCTTCGACAATGAGGGTGGCGCCGGCCACGCGGACGACAGACACGATCGTGCCGCGCGACACGGGCGTGCCATCGGGCGTGCGAGCCGGCGCCGTGTGGCGTTGTCCGCGTACCATCGCGGCCACCTCGCCGAGGCCATCCTGCGGGATGGGCGTGAGGACTTCGGCAGTCGCCCCGAGCAGGTCGCTCTCGCGGACGGTCTGCGTGCCCGTGGACGAGGCGAGCAGTCGCCAGGCGACGTAGGTGACCACGTACGTGAAGACGAACGCGCCGGGAATCGCCACGGCAAGACTGACGGGATCGGACAGCTGCAGGCCGAAGATCGCGCCGAGGCCGATCGCGCCGAGAGACCCGCAGAACGTGGCCAGCGACAGCGGAGAGAACAGCGGGACGTGGAACGTCCCATCCGCCGCCCCGCCATCGTCGATGTCGAGGGCCTGGCCGAGGACCAACGCGATGGCGACGTAGCCGCAACCGGCGACCGCCAGGCCCGCGTACGTGAGTGTCAGCATGCGATGGCCGACATGCTAGCCCACATTGTTCACGAACGCTCGTACGTTCATGGCACCGACGTCCGACCGCCGCCCTCCGTTGCCGCTCCCCGGTTGCCGGTTGCCCGTTGCCGTCCGGTGCCCGGTGCCCGGTGCCCGGTGCCCGGTGCCCCCTTGAGGTTGAGGCACAATGGTCGGATGTCCGTCCCCGTTCCGGCCGTCTCCGAGGCGCTGCGGCGCGAAGTGGAGCGGCGGCGCACCTTCGCCATCATCTCGCACCCCGACGCCGGCAAGACGACGCTCACGGAGAAGACGCTGCTGTATGCCGGGGCGATCGAGCTGGCGGGCGCCGTGAAGGGGCGCGCGTCGCAGCGGCATGTCGTGTCCGACTGGATGGACATCGAGCGCGAACGCGGCATCTCGATCACGTCGGCGGCGCTCGAATTCGAGCTGCACGGCCGCCGTGTGACGCTGCTCGACACCCCCGGCCACAAGGACTTCAGCGAAGACACCTACCGCACGCTGCTCGCCGTCGACAGCGTGGTGATGGTAATCGACGCAGCCAAGGGCATCGAGACGCAGACGCGGAAGCTGTTCGAGGTCGCACGACGGCGTCAGCTGCCGATGTTGACCTTCGTCAACAAGCTCGATCTGCCTGGCCGCGATCCGCTCGACCTGCTCGACGAGATCGAGCGCGTGCTCGGCGTGTCTGCCGCGCCCATGAACTGGCCGATCGGCACCGGCGATCGCTTCAAGGGCGTCTACGACCTGCGCCGCAACGAGGTGTTGTTCTACGAGCGCATCGCGCGGAGCGCGCGCCGGGCGCCGGTGACGGTGACGGGCGCCGACGATCCGCAACTGGTCGGCCTCATCGGCGAACAGGCTCGCGATGAACTGCTCGAGGGCGTTCACCTGCTGGCGGCGGCGGGAACGCACTTCGACTTCGACGCGTACCGTGCCGCGACGCAGACGCCGGTGTTCTTCGGCAGCGCGCTCACGAACTTCGGCCTGGAGTCGTTCCTCGACGCGCTCGTGGAGTACGCGCCCTGCCCGCAGGTGCGCTCCGACGTCGACGGCAATCCGGTCGATCCGCTCCGGCAGGACTTCAGCGGGTTCGTCTTCAAGATCCAGGCGAACATGAACCCGAAGCACCGCGATCGCGTGGCCTTCGTGCGCGTGTGCTCCGGCGTGCTCACCAGGGACATGCAGGTGGTGAACACGCGGTTGCAGGCGCCCGTGCGGCTGTCGCGTCCGAGTCGTTTCTTCGGTCGCGATCGCGAGACCATCGAGGAGGCGTATCCCGGCGATGTCGTCGGTCTCGTGAATCCGGGGCGCTTCGCCATCGGTGACACGCTCTACGCTGGCGCGCCCGTCGTCTACCCGCCGATCCCGCACTTCCCGGCCGAGCACTTCGGCGCCCTCCGCCTGCAGGACGTCCGCTTCAAGCAGTTCGACGATGGCGTGCGGCAGTTGGAAGAGGAGGGGTTGATGCAGGTGGTCTTCCCCGTACACGGGGCGCGGTACCCCATCCTCGGCGTGGTGGGCGCGCTCCAGTTCGACATCATCGAGGCCCGCATGCGCGAGGAATACGGCGTGACGTGCCGCGTGGAGAAGCTGTCGTACGTGGCCGCGCGCTGGGTCCAGGCCGACGCCGGCGCCCGGCTCACGCTCCCGAACAACGTGCTGTCGACCACAGACAGGCAGGAACGGCGCGTGCTGCTGTTCCCGTCCGAGTGGGACCTCCAGTTCTGCGAGCGCGAGAACCCGAAGGTGCAGTTCCTGGCGATGGCCTGACGCGGCGCCAGGCGCGCCTTTTTTGACAACCGCTGGCACGCGGAGCGACGATCTCCGGATGGCTGTGGCCCCCGTGTCCGCGTCCGTATCGTTCGACAAGTCGCTCATCAAGGTCGTCCTGCTGGAGTCGGTCCACCGCAGCGCCGTCGACGCCCTGCACGCCGACGGGTACGTGAACGTCTACCAGCACCCGCGTGCGCTCGAGGGACAGGTCCTGAAGGACGCCATCGGCGATGCGCACATCGTCGGGATTCGGTCGCGCACGCAACTCACGGCCGACGTCCTCGCGGCCGCGCCGAAGATCATCGCCGTCGGCGCGTTCTGCATCGGCACCAATCAGGTGGACCTCCAG
>CAYRAE010000273.1:0-5519 GCA_964422175.1 uncultured Luteitalea sp.
GTCTACCTCGTCGAAGCCGTCCACGACACGCAGCTCGCGTACACGATCCTGATGGTGTCCGACGTGGCGCTCGTCACCAAGGTCGCGCCAGGAACGATGCTGGCGTACCTGGTGGATCGAATGCAGGGCACGCCCGTCGAAGGGTGCGCCGTGACGGCGATTGCCGACAAGGCCACGATCGGGACGGCGCGTACCGACGCGCGCGGGCTCGCCGCGATCCCCGTCGGCGCGATCACCGCCGACGATCTCATCACCGTCGCCACGTGCGGCACTCAGGCCGTGGCCAGCACGCCGCCCGCGTACGGCCTCGGCACGACGGGACGGGACCTCGTCGCGCACGTCTTCACCGACAGGCCGATCTACAGGCCCGGTCACACGGTGAAGGCCAAGGCCATCCTTCGATGGCGCACGGGGAGCGCCATCGAGCCGTTCGACGCGCGATCGGTGGAGATGACGATCACCGACAGGACGGGACGCGTGCTGCAGCGCGTGCGGCGCGACGTCGACGAGTTCGGCGCCGTGGACACGGAGCTCGCGCTTCCGGCCAGCGCGGCGCTCGGCGTCTATGCGGTCGAGGTGCTCACGGGCGAGCACAAGGCCAGCGGCTCTTTCGAAGTCGAAGAGTACAGGAAGCCGGAGTTCGAGGTGAACGTCACGCCCGCGGTGCGGCTTGCGCGTCAGGGCCAGAAGGTCGACGTGACCGTGAACGCCCGCTACTACTTCGGTCAGCCCGTGCGCGACGCCGAGGTCAGGCTCGTGGTGCAGACGGGACCGTACTACTCGCCGCTCCGATGGGTGGACAGCGACAGCGAGGGCGAGGAAAGCGGAGGCTACTTCTACGGCGGTGACGAACTCGAAACGCTCACCGCCACGCTGGACGCGCAGGGTCAGGCGCGCTTCACCGTGACGCTGCCCGAGAGCGAGACATCCAGCGACATGCAGGTGCGCTTCGACGCCCGCATCCGCGACGCGAGCGATCTCGAAGTCTCCGGCAGCGGGATCGTCGTGGCCACGTGGGGCGACTTCCTCGTGGCCGCGCGCGCCACGCCGTACGTCGCCAGGCCCGGCACGACGATCGCCGCCCGAGTGCGCGTCGTCGACTACAGCGGCGGCGGCGTGGCGGGCGTGCCCGTCGCGCTGCAACTGGTGCGCAACGAGTGGGACTGGTCCGCACAGGAACAGCGCCGCGAAGTGATCACCACGGGTACCGCGACGACAGGGCGTGACGGGCGGGCCTCGTGGGAGACGAAGGCGCCGGCCTCGCCGGGGAGCTACCTGATCGAGGCACGCGCGATGTCGGGCGATCGCGAGGTGGCTGACAACACGTACATCTGGATCCCTGGCGCGACGGACGAGACATACGAGAGCGACAGCGAGTCGTTCGAGCTCGTCGCCGACAAGGCCACGTACGCGCCTGGCGACACGGCGCGCATCGCCGTGCGCGGCACCGCGCCGTCGACGCCTGTGCTGCTCACCAAGGAAGCGCGCACGCTCACGTGGTACGACCTGCGTCAGCCGACGACCGACGGCGTCTTCGACGTTCCGGTCACCGACACCGACATCGGCGACACGTGGGTCAACCTGCTGTACCTCCGGGACGATCGCGTCTACTACGCCGAGAAGAAGCTGCGCGTCCCGCCCGTCACGCGTGCGCTCACGATCGAGGTGACGCCGGACAAGACGGTCTATCGACCTGGAGAGCCCGGCGTCTTTCGCGTCCGCGCGCTCGACGCCGCGGGTGCGCCGGTCCAGGCGCAGATCGCGCTGGGTGTCGTGGACGAGGCGCTCTACGGCGTGCGTCGCGACACGACGCCCGATCCCCTGCGCGTCTTCTATCGCACCGAGTACAGCCACGTCTCCACCGACTATTCGCGGCAGTACTACTTCATGGGGTACTCCGGCACGCTCCGCATGCAGCTCGCGCAGCGACGACGGCCGCTGTCGCTCGCGGACTTCAAGGGCGACACGCCGGAACGGCCGCAGGTGCGCAAGCACTTCCCCGACGCGATCTACTGGAGTCCGTCAGTCGTGACGGCCGCGGACGGGACCGCTACCGTGCGCGTGGCGTACCCGGATTCGCTGACGACATGGCGCCTGACCGCACGGGCCGTGACGCGCGACACGAAGGCGGGCATGGCGCTCAGCCGGACCATCACCACGCGCGATCTGCTGCTGCGCGTGGTGCCGCCGCGCTTCCTGACCGAACGCGATGACGTACGCGTGCCGGCGATCGTGCACAACTACCAGGAAGGCGGTGAGATCCCCGTCTCCGTGTCGATGACGGCCTCGGGGCTCGACGCGGCCTCGTCAGGCGCGCAGGGCGTGACGGTTCCCACCGGTGGTGCGGTGCGCACCGAGTGGGCTTTCACGGCCACGGCGCCCGGGTCTGCGACACTGACCGGGACTGCCACGGCCGCGTCAGCCAGCGACGCGATGGAAGTGACGTTCCCCGTGTTGCCGTTCGGCGCGCGTCGCGACATCGGCGTGTCGGGATCGACCGCGGCAGGCGCGTCGCGCGAGGTCGCGATCGAGATTCCCGAGGCTTCGAATCCACGCGCACGTCACGCGGTGGTGAGCCTGATGCCGTCGATGGCCGGCTCGCTCCTCGGCGCCCTCGACGATCTCGTGAACTACCCCTACGGTTGCACGGAGCAGACGGTCTCGTCCTTCGTGCCGAACCTCCTCGTGCTGCGCACGCTCGATCAGCTCTCACTCGCGCCAACGGAGCGCATGAGCATGCTGGATCGCGTGTCGCGCACGGGCGTCGACAGACTCGTCAGGCTCCAGCACGGCAATGGCGCGTGGGGCTGGTGGGCGACTGATGACGACCACCCGTTCATGACGGCTTACGCATTGTACGGACTGCTCGAGGCACGAAGCGCCGACGTCCAGGTGCCGTACATGGCGTTGCAGAACGGCACCACGGCGCTCGCGCGCCAACTCGCCGCCACGCCGGCGATGGTGCCTGAGCTCAAGGCGTACGGCGCGTACGTGCTCGCGCGCGCCGCGGTGGCCGACATGCTGCCGCGGCAGGACGGCTTCGAGCTCTCGGCGTTCATCGACGGGCTGTGGCAGCGCCGCAGCGACATGACGCCGTACGGCCAGGCCTGGCTGCTCCTCGCGCTGCACGAGCGGAAGGACGCACGGACCGGCGAACTCGCCGGCATGCTGGCCACGCGCGCGCAGACGCGCGGCGATCTGGCGTGGTGGCCGGCGGAGAACGATCCCCTGCTTGGCGACTGGGGCGACGCGACGGCCGATGCCACAGCCGCCGTCGTGCAGGCACTGGCCGCCGTACGCCCAGATGATGCGCTCATCGAGCCGGCGGTGCGTTGGCTGCTGGCCAACCGCACGGGCGGGATGACGTGGAACAGCACGAAGCAGACGGCGATGGCGCTCTACGGTCTGCTCGGCGCGATGAAGGGACGGCAGGAGCGGCCTGCGCCGGTGACGGTCACCGTGACGGTTGGCGGTCAATCCCAGACCGTCGAGTTCACGTCAGCCGACTGGACGCGCCCCTTCCCCGCCATCGTCACGCTGCCCGTTCAGGCTGGTAAGACGCCGGTGACGATTGCCTCCTCTGGCGGACCCGTGTACTGGACCGCGAGCGCGCGGTACTACGACACGAGCGAGGGGCTGGAGCGGACGGGCTCGCGCACGCTCGCGCTGAGCCGCAAGTACTTCTCGCTGACGCCCGTTGAACGGCGCGGCCGCATCGTCTACGACGAAGTGCCGTTCACGGGAACCGCAAAGCCGGGCGATCTGATCCTCGTCAGGCTCGTTGTCGCGGGTTCGAACGACTGGCGATACCTGATGATCGAGGACCCGATCCCGGCAGGTGCGGAAGCCGTCGCCAGGCCGGACCTGCTCGATCTCGCCAAACCGCCGCAGTGGACGTTCGGCTCGCATCGCGAGTATCGCGACGACAAGGTCGCGTTGTTCCTCGACGCGCTCGAAGGACGTGCCGAGTTCGCGTACCTGCTGCGCGTGACAACGCCGGGACGGTTCCGCGCGATGCCGGCACAGGTCACCCCGATGTACGTGCCCGGCGTCTACGCGTCGAGTGCCGCCGCCACGCTCGACGTACCGAGCGCACAGGAGCCCCAGTGATGATCGCCGCTCTCATCAGGACCACGCTGTGGGTCGCCACGATCGACGCGCTGGCTGGCGCGGCGCTCCTCGGCTTCCTCTACACGCCTGAATCCAACGTACTGATGCTCACGCTGTCTTCGCTGCTGGTGCTGCTGGCGGCGATGCTGCTGGTGCTCGCGTCGGCGTCGGCGTCGCACGCGCTGGTGCACGACGGCAGGCCGTGGACCAGCCTGCTGCCTGCCGCGCGCCGTCTGCCGCTCGCGCTCCTCGCCATCGTCGTGATCGGTGTCATCTGTGCGGGAGCGGGATGGTTCGAGCGGTGGTGGATGGGCCACGCCGGGGAGTTCGACGCGGCGGCAATCGCAGCGGGCGACATCACGCGCACGGGCGGTGTACACACCGCGGTGCGCTGGTTCGTCGCGTTCGTGCAGTGGGTGGTGGTCCCCGCGTGGTGCGTCACCGTACTCGCATGGATCGCCGCCTACGAATGGCGCGACGTTCTCACGATGAAGTGGCTCACCGCCGCCCTCCACTGGCGCGTCCTCGTCATCGCCACGGCGGCGGTCGTCCTGCTCGTCTGGGCGCCATGGCAGGCGGTGTACTGGCGGCCGCGTGCCCTGCCCGCGTCAACGCTCGAAGCCGTCTTCGCGGCCGTCAAGCTGATCGCCATCTACCTCCTCGCCCAACTGGCGTGGGCCACGTTGCTGCTCACCGCCGCCGCGCGCGTCCGGAGAAATGCCGCGATGCCGTGAATGCAGTGAATGCCGAATGACGAATGACGGACGTCGAGAGTGCAGCGCGTCTGATGGTAGGGCCGGCCCTCCGGGCCCGGCCCCTGCTCACACGGACGGACATCACTGACTGCCGGACAAGTCCGGCAGCTACATCGCGCAGAGCGGACCGCTATCAGATCGGTGTAGCCGCCGGATTTATCCGGCGGGCGGCAGCTACCTGGCGATGTTCAGATCCGGCACGCCGAACTTGCCCTGCATCTTGCGCAGCCGTTCGAGGTCGATCGACCCGACGATGTTGACGACGGTGATGCCGCGCGGCTCGACCGACAGGACGGCGATGCCTCCGGGCCTGTCGCCGTTGCGCCACAGGTAGACCGCGACGTCCTTCTTGTCCGCCGACGACTTGGCCGCGACGAGCCGCGACCACTGCCCCATGCCGAGTTGCCGGCGCACGCCGTCGAGGACGGACGGGTCGTACGCGCCGTCCCTGTCGTACGTGAAGCTCTTCACGTAGATGCCTTCGAGCGACGCGATGAGCGACTTGATCTCGCCTTCATCCCCGCCGCCAGACATGAACGCCGCCGCGAGCCCGAGCAACGCGCGATCGACGGACACGTCGACCACATCGACGGCACCCGTCGAGAGCCGCGACATGTCCGGCAACTGGAGCAACTGCGCCCGCGCCGGCACGGC
>CAYRAE010000274.1:0-5517 GCA_964422175.1 uncultured Luteitalea sp.
AACTGGCTGAAGCGCTCGGGGCCGAAGTGGCTGCGTCGCGGCCGATCTGCGACAACGGCTGGCTGCCGATGGATCGCCAGATCGGGAGCTCCGGACAGACGGTGGCGCCCAGGCTCTATCTCGCGCTCGGGATCTCGGGTGCGATTCAGCACGTGGTCGGAATGAAGGGCTCGCGGACGATCGTGGCCGTGAACAAGGATCCCGAAGCGCCGATCTTCGAACTGGCCGACTACGGGATCGCGGGCGACCTGTTCGAGATCGTGCCCGCCATCATCAGCGCCCTGCGGCAGTGACCGCGATGGGGGAGACGCTCGCGTTCTGGGTCGTGGTGCTGGCCTGCGTCGGCCTCTTCGCGGTCCAGATGTCGACGCGCTGGCGCCTCATCTCGGCCGCACCAGGCACCTTCTCCTTCGACAACCTGCCACGCCGCGTCGAGCACTTCATCGTCGACGTCGTGTTCCAGGGCCGCGTGATCGCGCGCAAGCCGTGGGTCGGGTTCGCGCACCTGTTCGTGTTCTGGGGCTTCGTGGCGTTCGGCGGCTACACGCTCGTCGAGACGCTGCACGGCCTCGGCATCGCCGACCTCACGCGGACCACCGCGTTCCGCGTCTACACGTGGCTCCTCGTGCCGTTCTGCGTCGCCGTGCTCGCGGGCATCGTCCTGCTGCTGATCCGTCGCGGTGTCGTACGTCCCCGCGCTCTTGGTACGTCCGTGTCGTGGGAGTCGATCCTCATCGGCGGATTCATCGCGACGCTGATGATCACGTTCCTGCTCACCTTCGTCCTGGAGGCGGGGACCTGGGCGCGCGTGAACTGGTGGGTCCACATGCTGGTGATCGGCACGTTCCTCGTGCTGGTCCCGAATTCGAAGCACCTGCACCTGATCCTCGCGCCGGCCACGGTGTTCCTCAAGTCGCCGATACTCGGGACGGTCCCGAACCTCGATTTCGAGAAAGAGGAAGTCGGGCTCGAAACGGTGAAGGACCTGCCGCGCAAGGCCGTGCTCGATGCGTTCACGTGCGTCGAGTGCGGGCGCTGCCAGGAGAACTGTCCGGCGTTCGCGACGGGCAAGGCGCTCAATCCGAAGACGCTGATCCTGCAGAACGAGGCGGCGTTGCTGGCCGGCACGATGGACGCGAAGCTCGTCGACGTCTACGACCCCGACGTGCTCTGGCAGTGCACCACGTGCGGCGCCTGCGAGGATGCGTGCCCTGTCGGCGTGGAGCACACGCCCGTCATCATCGGCGCCCGACGCGGGCTTGTCAGCAACGGCGATGCGCCCGACTATCTCGCGCCCATCTACAACAATCTCGAACGGCGTGGGAACCTGTGGGGCCAGACGGCCGACGCGCGACAGAAGTTCGTGACGTCGGCGCAGTTCGAGACGTTCGATCCACTGAAGCACGAGTATCTGCTGTGGCTCGGATGCGCGGGCGGCACCGAGCCCGACTTCCAGAAGTCGCTGCGATCGCTGGGCGAGATCCTGCGCGCGCAGGGCAAGACGTTCGGCGTGCTGCGCAAGGAGCGCTGCACGGGCGACGTGGCCAAGCGCACGGGCAACGAGTACCAGTTCCAGGAACTCGCGACGGCGAACGTGGAGGACCTGAACGACGCGGGCGTGAAGAAGGTGGTGACGTCGTGCCCACACTGCCTGAAGACGCTCGGCCACGACTACAAGGCGTTCGGATTCGATGGGAAGGTCGTGCATTCGTCGGCGCTGGTCGAACAGCTCACGCGCCACGAGCTGCCTGTGCGGATCGAGGACGAACCCGTCACGTTCCACGATCCGTGCTACCTCGGGCGCTACGCCGGTGAGCACGCCGCGCCGCGCGCGTTGCTCGAACGGTATGGCGGTGAGGTCACCGAACCGGAACGCACGAAAGACAACCCGTTCTGCTGCGGTGCGGGCGGCGGATTGCTGTTCGAGGAGCACGAGGCCGGGACGCGCATCAGCCAGACACGCTTCGAGCAGTTGCAGAAGACAGGGGCGAACACCATCGTGATGGGGTGTCCGTTCTGCTCCATCATGCTGAAGGGCGCGAAGGCCAGCACGCCCGGGACCGACGACATCCAGATGGTGGACCTCATGACGTGGACCGAGGGACGTCTCCGCAAGGCCGGCCGTCTCGGCAATCAGGACGCCGCGTCGAGCATCAGCGCGCCGCCGACGCAGGAGCCGGCGGAGGAGTGACGACGCGCCCGGCATGGGAGCAGTCGGCGTCGAAGCGGCGCCAGATCGCGCTCATCGCGGGTGTGGGCGTGCCCGTCATCGCGGCACTCGGCAGGACGTGGCGCTACGTCAGTGACGGCGCGGAGACGTACGAGCGGATTCTCGCCGCCGGCCAGCGTCCCATCATGGCCTTCTGGCACGGCCGCATCCTGCCCGCCGTCATCTTCTGGCGCGACCGCGGCATCGTCGTCATCACCAGCGAGAACTTCGACGGCGAGTGGATCGCGCGCATCATCGTGCGATTCGGCTGCGGTACGGCGCGCGGGTCCACGTCGCGCGGTGGCGTGAGGGCGCTGGTGCAGATGAAGCGCCTGATGCAACAGGGACATCCGACGGCGTTCACGCTCGACGGGCCGCGCGGGCCGGCCGAGCACGCGCATCCCGGCGCGCTCTGGCTGGCCAAGGCCACGGGGCAGCCCATCCTGCCGTTCCACACCGAAGCCTCGTCTGCGTGGCACGTGCGGAGCTGGGATCGCGCGCAGATCCCGAAGCCGTTCGCGCGCGTCGCCGTGGCCGTCGGTGAGCCGTTCTTCGTACGTGCCGATGCCGACGATGACGAACTCGAACGCCGACGACTCGATCTCGAAGCGGAGCTGACGCGGCTGCGCGCGCGCGCACGCGATCTCCTGGCGTAGGATCCCGCCGTGATCCGTTTTTCCGAGCGGTTCCTCGACCACCTCACGCCGGCGGGACATCCCGAGAGTCCCGAGCGCGGCGAGGTGATGCGCGCGGCAGTGCTGCGCGCGCGGGACATGGGCGTGGACGTGCGTGAGCCGGAACCGGTGACCGACGAGGCGCTCCTCCGGATCCACGACGCGCAGTACCTCGCCGATCTGCGATCGCGCGACGGCAAGGCGACGGCACTCGATGCCGACACGTTCACATCGCCGGGTACGCTGCAGGCAGCACTGCTGGCTGCCGGTGCGGCTGTCGAGTGCGCCCTCGATGCGTGGCAGAACGGACGGCCCACACTCGCCATCGTTCGTCCTCCGGGACACCACGCCGAGCGTGCGCAGGCCATGGGGTTCTGCCTGTTGTCCAACGTGGCCATCGCCGCGGCGGCGGTTCGCGCGGCTGGTGCGGCGCGCGTGGCGGTGGTGGATATCGACGTCCACCATGGCAACGGCACGCAGTGGGCGTTCTATCGCGATCCGACGGTCCTCGTGATCAACGCGCACCAGTTCCCGTTCTATCCCGGGACCGGTGCGGCGAGTGAAACCGGGCATGCGGAAGGGGAGGGGTACACGCTGAACGTGCCCCTCGCGGCAGGCGCGACCGATGCCGACCACGCACGCGCGTGGAATGACGTCATCGATCCCGCACTCGTCCGCTTCGCGCCCGAGCTGATCCTGGTCTCGGCAGGCTTCGATGCGCACGAAGACGACCCGCTCGGTTCGCAGCGTGTGACCACCACCGGCTTCCGCGCATGGCTGACGGCCATCCGCGCCCGCGCCGCCCTCACATGCGGCGATCGTCTCGCGGTCGTCACCGAAGGCGGCTACGACCTGACCGCCCTGCGCGCCTGTCTGGATGCGACTGTCGACGTCCTGCACGCGCCCGCCGCATCGGACACCGTGTGGCGATAGGACGCGATTACTCAGCCTTCGACGTGGTTCTGATCTGGCGCGACGTGATCCCGCTGGTGCGCAACTCTGGAATTCTGCAATTCTGAAATTCCCAGCTCTGTCGGCAGCTCTTCCGGGAGTATGTCGTCGCCGGCGAGGAGGCGATCCGCGATCCATTCGTGGACTTCTGGCTCCGGGCGGGCGAGAAGGGCTTCGAGAGCCGACCGCGGGCTGTCGAATGTCGCGCGCTCCTGCATGGGGACGTACGTGCCGTCTTCGCGCCGCGGGACGTGGCGGCACCAGAAGCCCAGGTGCCACACCAGGAAGGGCCGCAGCCGCGTGTGCCCCCGCTCATCGTCACCGAAGTGTTCGCGGGCGAGGCGGACGTACTCCCGATAGACGGCCACGCGGCCTTCGGGTGTGTCGTCCACTTCGCGGCCCAGCGCCTCGGCGAAGATCCACGGCTTGATGAGGGCGCCGCGCGCGATCATCACGGCCTGCACACCGGAGACCGCCCGGCTGCGCGTGATGTCCTCGGGAAAGAGGATGTCGCCGTTGCCAACCACGGGGATGCGGACGGCTGCGGCCACTTCGCCAATCGCCCCCCAGTCGGCCGCGAAGCGATAGCGGGCGCTGCGTGTCCGGCCGTGCACCGTCAGCGCGTCGGCCCCACCCGTTTCGGCCGCACGTGCAACATCGACGGCGTTTCTCTCGTCTTCATTCCAGCCGAGCCTGATCTTGACCGTGACCGGTACCGGACCTGCGCCTGCCTTCATGGCCGCCACGAGCCGCTCGACGCGGCGCGGCTGCCGCAGGAGCGCCGATCCGAGTCCTCGTCGCGTGAATTCGTCGATGGGGCATCCGAGATTCAGGTCGACGATGTCGGCGCCGCGCGAGGCGACGAGCTCGGCGCCCCAGCGCAGTTCGTCGGGGCTGCGGCCGGCGAGCTGGACGCCGAAGCAGCGTTCGTCTGGCGCGCGCTGGATCAGCGCGAACTCGGCGCGGCGTCGCTGCTGGAGCCGGCGCACGAGGGCCATCTCGCTCATGGTGACCGAGGCCCCGAAGGCCTGGCAGAGGCGACGGTACGGGAGATTGCCGCCTCTGGTCATGGGCGCCATGACGAGTGCGGGACCGGCGAGCACTGAAGCGGAAGACATCGGCGGGCCGTATGATATGCGGAGGAAGGGTGGCCGGACCCGGGCATTGCGTCTACGCTGGCGGCCACTCGGACGAGGGAACTGATGCCTCACCCGTTCACGGTGCACCGGTCCGCTGAAGGCGATGTCTCGGTGCTGCATCTCGAGGGCTTTCTCGACGCGCACACGGCGCCGGCGTTCGAGCAGGCCATCCAGGCGGAGCTCGATGCCGCGCGCACGCGCCTGGTCGTCGATGGCGCGAAACTGACGTACATCTCGTCGGCTGGCCTCGGCGTCTTCATGGGCTTCATCGAGCAGATTCGCGAGCAGGGTGGCGACCTGAAGATCTGCGGCCTCAGCCCCAAGGTCCGGCAGATCTTCGAGATCCTCGGGTTCCAGGCCATCTACGACATGGTCGACACCGTTCCCGACGCCATCCTGCGCTTCGCCACCAGCCCCACGCGGGAGGCCTGAACTCCATGACCTCCCTCGAGCGGACGCTGACCCTGACAGTGCCCTCGGCTACCGAGCACCTGGCGCTGATCCGGGAGTTCGTCGCCAACGTCGGCTCGCAGGCCGGCCTCGG
>CAYRAE010000275.1:0-5491 GCA_964422175.1 uncultured Luteitalea sp.
TCAACGTCGGCGCCGCGATGGCGAGCAGCAATCGCTTCACGCTGACGATCACGGGAAAGAAGACGCACGCCGCCTATCCGCACACGGGCATCGATCCGATCCCGATCGCCGCGCAGGTCGTCAACGCCCTGCAGACCATCCCGAGCCGGATGAACAACGCCGCCGAGCCGATCGTGATCTCCGTCGGGACGATCGAGGGCGGCAATCGCTACAACATCATCGCCGACAGCGTCACGCTCACGGGCACGGTCCGCACGCTCAGCAAGGGTGGCCCGGAGCGAGTGAAGGCGCTGATGGAACGCACGATCAAGGGCGTGACCGACGCGTCAGGCGCCACGTACACGTTCGATTTCCCGAACGGCAACCCCGTGACGTTCAACGAGGAGACGCTGGCCGTCGCGAGCCTGCCCGTCCTCGCCGACGCCATCGGTGGCCGCGAGCGCATCCTCGCGCCGCCGCCTCAGATGGGCGCCGAGGACTTCGCCCTCTATCAGCAGCGCATCCCCGGCCTGTTCTTCTTCCTCGGCGTCGCCAATCCGCAGAAGAACATCACCGCGATGATTCACACCGAGTACTTCGACATCGACGAGGACGCCCTCCCGATCGGCGTCCGCGCGCTCGCCGGCGCCGCGCTGGATTTCCTGTATCGGAAGTAGAAGCCTGTCGGGCACCGGGCACCGGGCAGCGGGGGGGCCGGCAACGGGCAACCGGCAACCGGCAACCGGGCCAGCTGACCGGCTGAGGCGCTGGGCATCGCGACCGCTCTTCCCGTCGAGCCTGTCGCACGCTTCCTCCTCCCCATCGCTCGCGTCGGCTTCGGTTTCGCGGTCCTGTCCGGGTGCCTGCTCTTCATGATGCAGGCCCGGACGTTCGCCGTGATGCCGTTGTTCTTCATCAAGCTCGGCACCATCGCCATCGCCGTGGGCAACACGATGGTCTTCCATCGCGGTGTGTTCTCCACGGTCGATCGGTGGTCATCGTCGCCGCCGCGCCAGGCGCGCATCGCCGCGGTCGTGTCGCTCGTGTGCTGGACCGTCGCGCTCGCCTGCGGTCGATTCCTCGCCTACGTGTAGGCGTCCGCCCCTCAGGCCCTCCGGATCCTGACTGACGGCCCCTGAAACATTCGTCTCCAGTAGTTCGTCTATGCAAAGGGCGACTGATGAAAGACGCGCAGACGAAGGGCCGGACCGAGCTGCTGCCGGGCACGCTCGAGATGTTGGTCCTGAAGACGCTGTCCATCGAGCCGATGCACGGCTACGGGATCGCGCAGCACATCCAGCTGCTGTCGGCTGACGTGCTGACGGTCGAAGAGGGATCACTCTACCCGGCGCTGCAGCGGATGCTCGTCAAGGGATGGGTGTCTGCCGAGTGGATGATCTCGGCCAACAACAGGCGCGCGCGCTACTACACGCTCACCAGAGCCGGCAGGAAGCAGCTCGGCGTCGAGGAGTTGCGCTTCTCGGCCGTCTGCGACGCCATCATGCGCGTGATGAAGGCGACGTAGGTTCAGGAGGATCAGTGGGTTCTGTGCTGCGGCGTCTGTTGTTCTTCCTCCAGCGGACCCGGTTCGATCGCGAACTGGACGACGAGCTGCGTTTCCACGAGGACATGAAGGCGCGGGCCATCGCCGACAGCGAGGGCGTGGACACCGACGCGGCCCGCGTGGCGGCGCGACGACGCGTGGGCAATCCGCTGCGGCTGCGTGAACAATCGCGCGACGCGTGGACGTTCGCGGCAGTCGAGACGCTCGTGCAGGACGCGCGCCACTCGCTGCGCCTGCTGCGCCGCCAGCCTGCATTCACCGCGACGGCCCTCGCCATGCTCGCGCTCGGCATCGGCCTCAACACGGCGATCTTCTCGGTGGCGTACGGCGTGCTCTGGCGTCCGCTGCCGTATGCCGACCCCGATCGCCTCGTCGTGCTGTCGTCGGCGCAGCAGACCGATCGCGGCCCACGGACGTTCTGGAACTGGTCGCCCGTCTCGTACGACGCGCTGCGCCAGCACGCGACGGTCTTCGAACACCTCGCGGCGTACGCGTCGATGGACGCGGAGCTCAACGGACGCGGCGAGCCGGTCCAGGTGCGCGCGCTCGACGTGAGCCCGAACTTCTTCGCCACGCTGGGCGTCACGCCCGCGTCCGGCCGCGCCTTCCTCACCGGCGCGGCGGCACCGGACGACGATCGCAGTGCGATCGTCAGCGACCACCTGTGGCGCACGTCCCTTGGTGCCGATCCGGCGATCGTCGGACAGACCATCCTCATCGACGGACTTCCTCGCACGGTTGTCGGCGTGCTGCCGTCGGACTTCACCTTCAGGCCGGTGATTCGAGTCGGCACGCTGCCGGAACCCGAGATCTATCTGTCGAACCGGTGGGCCGGCGACACGGGCACGAGCGCGTTCCTGTTCCTGCTCGGCAGGATGACGCCAGGGATGACGAAGGACCGTGCCATCTCGGAGCTGACGGTGCTGGTGAATGATCCGGCCTCCGCGACAGGCAGCGCGCGCGGCCCGGAAGGCGCGCCCGCGGCGGATGTCCGTACGATCGCGCGCGTGACCGGTCTTCAGGAGCACGGCACCGAGTCCGTGCGCCCGCTGCTGCTCGTCCTGCTCGGCGCCGTGTCGTTCGTCCTGCTGATCGCCTGCGTCAACGTCGCGAACCTGCAGATGGCGCGCCTGACGGCGCGCCGCGGCGAGTTGTCGGTCCGCATGGCCCTCGGTGCGGCGCACAGACGGATCGTGCGGCAGCTGCTGACCGAAGCCGTCGTGTTGTCGCTCATCGGCGCGGCGCTCGGCGTGCTGCTCGCGTGGGCTGCCGTTGCGGTCGCACTGCCGTTCGTCCCGCAGTCTGCGCTCCCACGCGTCGGCGGCATCGCCATCGATGGGCGCGTGATGGCGTTCTCCCTCGCCCTGTCCCTCGTCTCGACGCTGCTCGTCGGCCTCGTCCCCGCGCTGCGCCTCAGCGGAGCGACGTTCGGCGCGCATCTCGCACTGCACACCGGTGGCGCACGTTCGACGGGCGACAGCCACGGCGAGCGGCTGCGGACGGTGCTCGTCGTCGCCCAGTTCGCGCTGACGCTGGTGCTGCTGATTGGCGCCGGCCTGCTGATCCACAGCTTCGTACGTCTCACGTCGGTGTCGCCTGGCTTCGAAACGAGCGGAAGCGATGGCGTCGTCCAGACGGTGAGAGTGGTGCTGCCCCCGCGCCAGTACGACTCGCCCGAGCGCATGCAGGCGTTCGCGCGCGGCGTGCTCGATCGCATCAACTACCTGCCCGGGGTGACGTCGGCGAGCGTGATCAACTCCGCGCCGTTCGGCAGGATGTTCATCCAGGGGGCCTTCGAGATCGAGGGGCACCCGAAGCCCACGCTTGCCGCCGGCGGACCGAAGATCGAGGCCGGCTATTTCAGGACCATGGGGATTCCGCTGCTCGCGGGGCGCGATTTCACGGCAGAGGACACGGCCAACGCGCCGAAGGTGGCGATCGTCAGCGAGCGCATCGTGCGCGAGTACTTTCCGGGAGGACCTGACGCTGCGCTCGGCAGACGCCTGCGCATGGGCATCATGGACGCCGACGGCGAGTGGTTGACGGTGGTCGGCGTCGTGGCCGACATCCGTCAGCAGGGCCTCGACCAGGACGTGAAGCCCATGATCTACGCGCCGTTCCAGCAGGAACGCGCCACGCCGATGCTGCTGCGGTTCGTGTCGTTCGTCGCGCGTACGAACACGCCTGCCATCGTGGCCGAAGGCATGCGCGCCGAGATCCGGCGCGCCGCACCGGATCTGCCCATCGCCGGCACCGCGACGATGGATGAAGCGGTAGCGGCGTCTGTGGCGCCGCCGCGCTTCAGGATGTGGCTGCTGGTGCTGTTCGCGATGGCCGCGACGCTCATCGCGACGTGCGGCATCTACGGGTTGATGGCCTACGCCGTCGCTCAGCGTCGGCGCGAGATTGGCGTGCGCATGGCGCTTGGTGCCCGTCCGAGCGACGTGCTCCGCCTCGTGCTCACGCGCGCGCTCGCCGTCATCGGTTCCGGCCTCGTTGCAGGCCTTGTCGGCGCGTTCGTCGTGACACGCGTGCTGCGGCGCTTCCTGTTCGGCGTCACGCCCACGGACCCGGTCGCGTTCGCAACGGTGACGTTACTGCTGATGGCGGTCGGCCTGCTCGCCGCCTGGCTCCCCGTCCGCCGCGCGACGCGTATCAATCCATCGATTGCGCTCAGAGCAGAGTGAGCCAGAGAAGTTCACAATTTCAGGAATTCCCTATGGCCGCGCGGTCGCATCGCCGACGCTCAGCGTGCCGCGCATCGTGGGGTGGTACGTGCAGACGTAGTCGACCGTGCCGCGTGTCTCGAGCGTGAGTGTCCACGAGGCGTCTGGCACGAGCAGGCCCGAGTCGAACGTATCGCCACGCCCCGTCGCCGTGTGCGGCATGAAGTCCTTGTTCACCCACACCACGCGATCGCCGACGTGTGCGGTGACGACCGCGGGCGTGAAGGTCGACCCCTCGATCGTCACCGTGTGTACGACGGGTTCCGGCATCGCGCGGCACGAGCCTGCAGACAGGAGCAGGGCCGACACCACGATGGCTCGCACGGCTATCGCTCCAGCGCCGCCTGCACCTGCTTCGCGCGTTCGAGGTGGGCCACGAACGCCGGTCTGACCTTGACGAGCAGCCCCTTGAGATCCGCGTTCGTCGCGTTCGGTACGAGCGTCTTGTCCACGGCGTCGAGCACGGCCTGGTGATAGGCCACTTCCTGCGCGATGTACGCGCGATCGAACGCCGCGCCGCTGAGTGTGCGCAGACGGGCCAGGTTCTTGTCGCCCCCGTCCTTCAGGCTGCGGCTCGTCGGGTTGTCTTCAGGCGTGACCTTCAGGCGCGTCACCAGTTCGACCGCGGCCTTGTTGACGCCTGCGTGATCGGTTTCCATCATCCTGCCGAATGCCTTCACGTCGGCATGCGTGCCACGCGCGGCGGCCAGCGCGCCCGCATCGATGTCCACCCGGTTGGCCGTGACGACGATCGAGGCGATCTGTGCGTCAGTGGGGCTCTGCGCCCACGCCACGGCCGGGACGAGCGCGAGGGCGCTCGCCAGTACGAATGTCGACGATGTCATCTGCAATCTCCGGGATGAAGAGGAGAGCACCGCAGCGCAGGAGCGCGCCGTGCGTGTGCCCTGCCTTCTGATCGATTGGATGCGCGCAACGGCGCCGCGTTCCCGTGTCGCGTTCGGCGATCAGCGTGCGTCGTCGGGCGCGGATGATTCACTGCCGAGCGTGGCATCGGATGCGAGCCGCGCGAGAACGGTGACGACGATGCGGTCGCATCGAGCCCCGGCGAATCCGAAGATGCTGGCGGAGGCCACGTCCATGTCGCGCTCGAGCGCGGCGCGGAGCAACGCACGCGCGCGGAACAGACGCGTGCGCACGGTGGCGACCGGCAGCGACAACGCGTCGGCGACCTCCTGGCTCGTCATGTCCTCGACGTCGCGCA
>CAYRAE010000276.1:0-5448 GCA_964422175.1 uncultured Luteitalea sp.
GGTTGGCGATGGCCTGGACCGCCGTGCGAGCCGTGCTCTGGCTCGTCTTCCTGCCTCTCATGCTCCTGAAGGGGCTCCTGGGCATCGTGTTCGGGCTGATCTTCGGCGCGTTCGGGATCGCGGCTGGCCTGATTGCGACGGTGGTCGGCCTGGGTGTAGCGGTCGTCGCGATGCTGGCGGTCCTTGCGATTCCGCTCCTGCCGCTCCTGCTCGTGGCCGGACTGATCTGGCTCGCCTGGAAGGGCACCGCGGCCCTCGCGGCCGCCTGACACGAAACTGCAAGGTCGGGGCTCGGAGCGCCGACCGTACCTTGTGACGCTGGGTAGGGCCGGCGCTCCGGCCCCGGCCCTTGATCAGGTCGGCGTCACGAACGCACCGCGAGCATCCTCATACGCGGCTGCCGCCCGCAGGAGCGCAGACTCGGCAAACGCCGGTGCCGTGAGGTGCAGGCCGACAGGCAGCCCCTGCCCATCGAGTCCACACGGCACGCTGATCGCCGGAAGGCCCGACAGGTTGGCGCTCACGGTGAACACGTCGGCCAGATACATCTGCAGCGGGTCTTCCACCTTCTCACCCAATCGAAACGCCGTCGTCGGTGCGGTGGGCGTGGCCACCACGTCGACGCGCGCGAACGCCCGTTCGTAGTCGCGCGCGATCAACGTGCGCACCTGCTGCGCCTTCCTGTAGTAGGCGTCGTGGTACCCGGCGCTGAGGACGTACGTGCCGAGCATGATGCGGCGCACGACCTCGGCGCCGAACCCTTCGCTGCGCGACGCGGCGTACATCGACGCGAGATCGTCGTACTCGCTCGGGGCTGCGCGATGCCCGTAGCGCACGCCATCGAAGCGTGCGAGATTCGCGCTCGCTTCGGCCGTCGCCACGAGGTAGTAGGTGGGGATCGCGTACTCGGCGTGCGGCAGCTCGATGTCGTGCAGCGTGGCGCCGCCCGTCACCATCACCTGCAGCGCGCCTTCCACCGAGGCGCGGACATCAGGATCGACACCCTGTTCGAGCAGCGCACGCGGTACGCCCACGCGCAGGCCGCGCAGCGACGCGCCGGCGCCAGGCACGTCGAACGGCGGGGCATCCACTGTCGTCGCATCGCGCGGATCCGGCCCCGCGATGGCCGCCAGGACATGCGCGGCCTGCCGCACCGTCTGTGCGATCGGGCCCACCACATCCAGCGACGATCCATAGGCGATGAGGCCGTATCGCGACACGCGGCCGTACGTCGGCTTGAGACCCACCACGCCGCAGAACGACGCGGGCTGACGGACGGAGCCGCCGGTATCCGATCCCAGTGATACGGCAACAGCCCCTGCCGCCACGATGGCCGCGGACCCGCCGCTCGACCCGCCCGGCGTGCGGTCGTGCGCCCACGGATTGCGAACCGGTCCGTAAGCGGAGTTCTCGTTCGACGAGCCCATCGCGAACTCGTCGCAGTTGGTCTTGGCGACGATGACCGCACCTGCCGCGTCGAGGCGTGCGACGACGGTCGCGTCGTACGGCGCGATGAATCGATCGAGCATGCGCGACCCCGCCGTCGTCCGCGTGCCGCGCGCGCAGATGTTGTCCTTGACCGCGATCGGCACGCCCGCGAGCGCCAGCTGCGCGCGCTCGGCCTCGGCCAGGGCATCGAGGGCGTCGGCCCGGTCGCGCGCCCGCGCGTCAGTCACCGTGAGCACGGCGTTCAGGCTCTCGGTCTTCGCGATGGCCGCGAGCGCCGTCGCGCAGGCCGCGGACGCCGTGGGGCCCGTCACGCGCAAGTCGATGCGGTTCATGCGCCGATCACCCGGGGCACGCGGAAGAGCCCCGCACGCGTGTCGGCATCGATGGCGTTGGCGAGGGCATCCTGCACGCTGAGCGACGGCGCGGGGGCGTCGGGACGGAGGTCGCGCTCGCCTTCGACGACGTGCGCGGTGAGCGGCACTCCGTCGGTGGCCACCGCCTGGAGGCGATCGACGTAGTCGAGGATCTGCGTGAGATCGGACGCGAGCCGTGCGCGCGTTTCGTCGGTGAGGCGCAGGTGCGCCAGCGCGGCAACGCGGTCGATGTCGTCGGGGTCGAATCGGGCCATCGCGCGTCATGTTACCGCGGACATTCGACCTACAATGACGGCCGTGCCGAATCGACGTGGTCTCCGTTTCGCGGCGTGCGCACTGCCGCTCGCCCTGGCCCTGATGGTGCCCGCCCCTGCCGCCGCGTGGGGGTTCGACGCCCACAAGTTCATCGCCGAGCACGTCATCGCGCGCCTGCCGTCGGGCCTGCGCGAGATGTTCGAGCGGCAGCGCACGACGTTCATCGAGCACGCCATCGATCCCGACCTGTGGCGCAACGTGGGCTTCGAGGAGGAGCCCTCGCGGCATTTCCTCGACCTCGACGCGTATGGCGCCCCGCCGTTCGACGCGCTCCCGCGCAGCTACGACGAGGCCGTGACGAAGTTCGGACCCGAGAAGGTCAACAAGGAAGGCACGCTGCCGTGGCGTGTCGCCGAAGTGCACGGACGTCTGCGCCGCACCTTCGAGCAGCTCGCGCGGCCTGATGCGCCGGGCTACGCGCAGGACAACGCCGTGTTCTTCGCGTCCATCATGGGCCACTACATCGGCGACGCCCACGTGCCGTTCCACGCGATCGTCAACTACGACGGACAGGCGACGGGACAGCTCGGCATCCACAGCCGGTTCGAGTCGGAGCTGTTCTCGCGCCTCAAGCCCACGCTCACCATCAACCCGACGGTCACCGCGCCCGTCACCAACGTGCGCGATGCGGCGTTCGACACGCTGATCGCCAGCGCGGCGCTCACCACGGACGTGCTCGAGGCCGACCGTCAGGCGATCGGCACCGGTGATCTGTACGACGATGGGTACTTCACGCGCTTTGCCGAGGCTGGTGCGGGTCGCATCCTGGAGCGGCGCGTCAACGAGGCCATCGCGTCCGTTGCCGCCCACATCATCGGCGCCTGGGAAGCCGCCGGAAAGCCCGACCTCTCGAAGCCTCGCGGTCCCCGCGCCCCTCAACGCAAACGCGCCGCTCGAACGCCGAGTGCAGAATGACGAATGCCGGATGACAGCCGAGCCGGTGGCCCGGTGGCTCGGTGCCCGTCGCCCGGTGGTCCGGTGCCCGGCTTACCCTATATCCATGTCCCTGCTCCCCGTCCTGCTGTTCCTGACTCTCGGCATTGGCGTGCAGTCATCGCCGCTCTCGCTCGACGTGCGCGTGTTTCGCGGACCCGTCGAGGTGACGCGAGACACGCACGTGAACGTGTTCCCTGCCGGCACGCGCACCAATGGCCAGGCCGCGCCGTTGTCGAGCAGCGGTGAGCGACAGCTGTCGCTGGCGGCCGGGCAGTACGATCTGCAACTCGTGCAGCACGACGAGGGGAAAGTCAGCGGCATCGCGTGGACGACGCTGCGATTGCTCGTCGATTACCCGGGTGAACACGGCCGCCACCTGGAAGTGCTGAACTTCGACAAGACGTTCGGGGCGCTGCAGATCCGTGCCGCGGTCCCTGCCACTCCGGGCGCGCCAGCGTGGACTGCACGACTCGTGCGCAAGGACGGATCGGAAGTGGCGCGCGGCGTGTCGGGTGATGGCTATCAACTGCTCGTCGCGCCGGCAGGCACGTACGACGTCGTGATCGAGCCCTCCGCCGGCGCCGCGCCCGTGCGCCTGCCCGACGTCGACGTCCGCGCGAACCTCACCTACGTCAGAACGTACTGATTCTTACGGCTTACGGCTTACGGCTTACGGCTTACGGCTTACGGCTCACGGCTCACGGCGAAGGGTAAGGGACTGGGGGGGGCGGGGTCGGGTATCGTAGATCCCGGTACGTTTTCGCGATGTTCGACGTCTATCTCATCCCTATCGGCGACGGCCGGCTCGAGCCGTATTGTGAGCCCGCCGACGATCAGGAGGCTGTCGACGCGCAGCAGTCGCGCGGCATGTTCCGGCGGTTGGTCGATCGCTTCAGGCAGATGCTGGCCGAGGCAGAAGACGAACGCCGGCGTCGCGCGCGCGGCGAGCCGGCACCCGACGCGGCGACATGGCTCGGACGCCTCCAGCAGCGCACGTTGCGCCGCATCGCGGAGCACATCAACGAACAGCGCCTGCTCTGGCACCTGCGCCGGCACACGCGCGCCACGCTGCATCATCCCGACGACATCGACCCTGAGGCGGCGCTGAAAGTGATGCGCACGTCGCTGCGCCGTGACAACGATCGCCACCTGCTGTGGCTGGTCGTGACGACAATCCTGTTCATCGCGTCGGGGGCGCTCGCGCTGGTCCCCGGCCCGAACGTCATCGCGTACTTCCTCGGCTTCTTCGTCGTGGCCCGCTACCTCTCGTGGCGCGGCGCCCGCCATGGCCTCACCTGCATCGCCTGGACGATGGAGGCCAGCCCGCCGCTGGCGGAGTTGCGCGACGCCCTCGCTCTCTCGCGCGAAGCCCGCGGTCCTGCCGTCGACGACATCGCCCTGCGACTTCGCCTCGAAGACCTGCCGTTGTTCGTGGCGCGCATGGTGCCCGACAGGCTCGCCACGCCCTGACGCACGCTCTCGCGCGTGGCGGAGAACGCCGTGCCGGAGTACACTCCGCACGCCGTGACGCTCCGTGAACTGGCCGACCTCCTCGACTGTCGCCTCGAGGGCGACGGCACCCAGACAGTCACCCGCGTGGCCGCGCTCGAAGGCGCGGGCCCCGGCGACGTCTCCTTCTTCTCGAATCCGAAATACGCGAAGGCCCTGGCCGCCACGCGCGCGACGGCGGTGATTGCCGCTGACGACGTGCCCGTGCCCGTCGCGGCGCTGCGCACGAAGGCGCCGTACGTCGCGTTCGCGCGCGCGCTCGCGCTCCTGCACCCCCAGCCGGCCCCTCCCTTGGGCGTCCACGCGACGGCCGTCGTCGATGCGACGGCCGTGCTCGGCGTCGACGTGTCGGTAGGGCCTTACGCGTGTATCGGCGCGGGCGCCGTCGTCGGCGCACGGACGGTCGTCCGCGCGCACGTGTTCGTCGGCGATGGCGCCGTGATCGGCGACGACTGTCTCCTGCACCCGCACGTCAGCATCCGTGAGCGGGTCACGCTCGGCCACCGCGTGGTGGTCCAGGATCACGCCGTGATCGGCAGCGACGGATTCGGGTTCGCGGCCGACGCGACCGGCGCGATGCTCAAGATCCCCCAGGTGGGGACCGTCGTGGTGGGCGACGACGTGGAGATCGGCGCGCTGACGGCGATCGACCGCCCGCCGATCGGCGCGACGGTGGTCGGCGCCGGCAGCAAGATCGACAACCTGGTCCAGATCGCACACGGTGTCGAGCTGGGCGAGCGTGTGATCCTCGTCTCGCAGGTCGGCATCGCGGGCAGCACGACCGTGGGCGCCGGCACGGTGCTGGCCGGGCAGGTGGGCGTGGCCGGACACCTCACGATCGGCAGGGGCGTGCGCGCGACGGCGC
>CAYRAE010000277.1:0-1946 GCA_964422175.1 uncultured Luteitalea sp.
TCCGGGCGCAGGAACGTGGGGTACGGCGCACTCACGGCACCCGGGACGTGACCGGGCCGCGGGATGCGCCCGTTGTTGTCGCTCTCACCCGTGTAGAACTGCGTCAGTCGCGCGTCGAGGACGACGGTGCCCTGCTTGCCTGCGTGCGCCTGCACCCACGGCAGGTCCGCCACGAGCTCGGGCTGGAGGCGCAGCGTGAGCGTGCCGGGGGTGGGCGCGGGCGGAACATCGGTCGTCGCCTGCTTGCCCGCCGCCTTCCACGCGGGCAGTCCGCCGTCGAGCACCATCGTCTGCCCGCCGAGCCCCGCGTAATCGAGCGTGAACACGATGCGCGTGACGGGCGCGACGGCGTCCTTCGCCATGTAGAGGACGATGCGCGAGGTGTTGCTGATGCCGAGCGCTTCGAGTTGCGACTCGAGTACGTCGGGTTCCGGCAACTGCGTCGTCAAGCCACCTTCCTGCGGCGCGGCGGAGACGGCGCGCACCTCGACGTGCCGTGCGCCGGGCAGGTGCTCGGCGTCGTATCCCGCCTTGTCGCCCACGTGCAGCAGGACCAGTGCAGGATCGCCGAGCATCGGCTCGAGCTGCGACGGCGTGATGAGAGACGGCGCCCCTGCCTGCGCGAACGCGACGCTGCAGGAGGCGACCACACAGACGAGCGAAAGAGCGACATGTCGCATCTCCGAAGGATGCGCCTTCCGAGGGAATTTCACAATTTCACAAGTTCAGGATTGCGCGCGCCGGTGAGGGAACGGCCGGGCTTCCACCTTCGCCCTCCGGGCTACGGCGGACAGGTCGTCCGGCCCGCGCGGCGTCAGGAAGGTGGTCCGGCAGCTGCACCGCGCGGGAGAGTCCGGCAGCTACACTTCTTCTGTCTTGAGATCGTTGAAGCGACCCGGGCCGCTCGCACTCCTGTTGATACTCGCTGCTGCCATCGGGATGGGCGGTGCGTGGTGGTGGACACGGGAACCGGCGGACGCAGGACCGTGGGTCGGGGCCGTGAAGGTGCTGCCGGTCGACGGGCGCTTCAGCGAGCCGTTCGGGATCGCCGTGGCCGCCGATGGCTCGATCCTCGTCAGCGACGCGGGCACGTCCGATCGCATCCTCCGCATCGATGCACGCGGACACATGACAACGGTCGCCGGACACGTGCGCGGATTCGCAGACGGGCGCGGCGTCGAGGCGCGCTTCGCGACGCCGTCGGGGATCGCGGTCGCGCCTGACGGCTCGCTCGTCGTGGCAGACACCGGCAACCACGCCATCAGGCGGATCTCCCCCGATGGCACCGTGACGACCCTGGCAGGCAACGGTGTGCCGGGCTACGGCGACGGCACCGCCGTCGACGCGCGATTCCGCGGCCCCGTCGGCGTCACCGTCGATCCGGGCGGCCGCATCATCGTCGCCGACACCTACAACGACAGGATTCGCGCGATCGATCCCGATGGATCCGTGCGCACGATTGCCGGAGGCGACGATGCCGGGGACGTGCGGGCGGCGGGACCGCGATCGGCCGGGTACGTCGACGGACCGGCATCGATCGCCAGGTTCGACACGCCCACGGGCGTCGCCGTCGACGCGCAGGGCCGCATCCTCGTCGCCGACATGGCCAACGGCGCCGTGCGCGTCATCGCGCGCGACGGCACCGTGTCGACGCTCGCAACACCGGACATCACGCTCGTGCGCCCGATCGGCGTGACGGCCGCTGGCGGAGACGTCTACATCGCGGACGAGGCCGGGCGCGTGATCCTCGTTGACGTCTTTGGCGCCGCACGCACGATCGCCGGAGGCCAGCCGGGTTTCGCTGACGGCGTCGGCGACGACGCGCAATTCAGACGTGCGTCGTCCATCGCGGGACGCCATGGCGATCCGTCAGCATCCACGCACCTGTTCGTCGCCGACGCCGGCAATGCGCTCGTGCGTACGGTGATGCGCGTGCATCCGGACGC
>CAYRAE010000277.1:2046-5446 GCA_964422175.1 uncultured Luteitalea sp.
TCGCCGACGCCGGCAATGCGCTCGTGCGTACGGTGATGCGCGTGCATCCGGACGCACCGCGCGTACGCCACGGGCTGTGGTCGACGATGTCGGCATTCGGCTCTCGGCCGTGGGCCTTCGGTCGTCGGTCGTCGGCCGCGATCGACGCTCTGGAGCCGGAGCCGCCACGCGCCGCACCGGCGTTCGGCACGGCTGCGTTCGCGCGTACCCCGCTGCTCTGGCCCGTTGCACCCCTCGACGGCCCGCACGAAATCGCGGGGACGTTCGGAGAAGCGCGCGGAGAAGCGGGCCAGGAGCGCTTCCACGCCGGACTCGACGTGCGCGAAGAACAGGGCACGCCGGTGCGCGCGATCCGCGATGGCGTCGTCGGCAGTCCGCTGTCGGCGTTCGCGTTCGGCACGCTCAACGAGGGCGTGCGCGTGGGCGACATCGCGTACGTGCACATCAGGGTCGGACGCATGCGGCGCGACGCCGATCTCGATCGCATGCGCTTCGCGCCGGTGTTCGACGCGAGCGGTGTACTGGTACGCATGCGCGCGATGCGTGGCGCGCGCTTCACCGCAGGAGACGTGGTCGGCAGCGTGAACGCCTTCAACCACGTCCACGTGAACGTCGGCTGGCCGGGCGAGGAACACGATCCGCTGCGTTTCAGGCTGCTGCAGTTCCGCGACACCATCGCACCGACGATCGCCGCCGCCGGCGTGCGGTTCTTCGACGAGGCCTGGCAGCCGCTCAACCCGGATCGTCAGGGCCCGGTGGTGGGGCGAGGCCGCGCGAGACGCCTCACGCGACGGCCCCCCCTGGAGCCCGTGGCGGTGCGCGGTCGCGTCCGCGTGGTGGTCGACGCGTGGGATCAGACCGATGGCAACAAGGCGCATCGCCGTCTCGGGCTCAGTCGCCTCGGGTATCAGGTGATCGACGCGACGGGCACGTCGGTCTCGGGCGCCGCACCGCCGCGTTCGACGATCCGCTTCGACAGGATGCCCCGCTTCCCCGACGCACCGCGGCTCGTCTACGCCAATGGCAGCGGCATCCCCGTCTACGGTGCCGCCCGCACGCAGTTCCTCTATGTCGTCACGACGACATACGACAACGGCGTCGCCACGCAGGGCTTCTGGGACACGACGACGCTCCCGCCGGGCTCGTACACCGTCCGCGTGTGGGCACAGGACTTCGCCGGCAACACGACGACACGTGACGTCAGCACGTGGGTCGGGCCCGGAGGGCCGACCCTTCCTGCCGCCTCCAGATGATAGGGCCGGCTCACTTCGAGGTAGGGCCGGCTCTCCGAGCCCGGCCTACCTCGCCTCGCGCTCTTTCCTCACCATGACCCTTCTCCCGCGCACCTTCGCGTTGCGGAGAGAAATCATGATGCGCGTTGCGAGAGCGGCGGGGACGTCGACGGTGGACGAGAGGTCGGCGATGCGGATGGCGCCGATGACGCCGCTGTCAACGCCGGCTTCACCGGCAATCGCGCCGACGAGATCGGCGGGCCGCAGACCCGCCTCCTTGCCGATGTTCATGTGCAGCGTCGTGCGCGGGCCGGCTGCGCCGCGCGGCGCACGTCCGGTCTGACGTGCGCCGGCCTTCGCCTGGTACTTCCCTCCCGACGGCGCGCCCTCGCGCCGGGGCGGTCGCTGACGCTCGGTACGCGCAGACTCGGCCAGCGCTTCATCGAGCGACGGCCCCTCGGGCGCAGATGCGTCGGCACCTGCTTTCTTTCCCTTCCCGCGCGCCGGCGTGGCGGACCCCGTTGTCGCATTGTCGTGCAGCAGACGGATCGCCGCCGCGGCAACGTCGAGGACATCGAACTCCTGCGCCAGCCGATCCACCACTTCACGCGCGCGTTCGAGGCCGCCTTCCACGATCTGCGCGCGGACGGCGGACAGCGTCGTGTCGAGACGCCGCGCCTGCAGGTCCGCCTCGGTGGGCACCGGCAGGATCTCGATCTTCTGGCGCGTCGTGGCTTCGATCTGCCGCAGCGCCCTGTGCTGGCGCGGGTCCACGAGCGCGATCGCGATGCCGTCCCTGCCGGCGCGGCCGGTACGCCCGATGCGATGGACGTACACCTCCGGCGTCATCGGCAGGTCGTAGTTGACCACGTGCGAGACGTGATCGATGTCGAGCCCGCGCGCGGCGACGTCGGTGGCGACGAGGACGTCGGCCTGACCGCTCCGAAACAACTGCATGACGCGATCGCGCGCCTTCTGCTCCATCCCGCCGTGCAGCGCCTTGGCGCTGTAGCCGTGCGCCGCGAGCGTGTCGGTGAGCTCGTCCACCTCCGTGCGCGTGCGACAGAACACGATGGCCGACGACGGCGTCTCCACGTCGAGGATGCGTCCGAGCGCGGCCGTCTTCTGCATACGCGGCACGAGGTAGGCCACCTGCTTGATGCGCGGCAGCTTGCCCGGCGCCCGCTTCTCCTTCGCGATCGCCACGCGAACGGGATCGGTGAGATGCGTGGACGCGATCGACTCCAGCCGCGGCGCCATCGTCGCGGCGAAGAGCGCCGTCTGATGTTCTTCCGGCGCGTTGGCCAGGATCGCCTCGATGTCGTCGGCAAATCCCATGTCGATCATCTCGTCGGCCTCGTCGAGGACGACGACCTGCAGCGCACGCAGATCGAGCGTGTGGCGGCGCAGATGGTCGAGGGCGCGGCCCGGGGTGGCGACCACGATCGAGACGCCGCGGCGAAGCGCGCGGATCTGGACGTCCATCGGCGCACCGCCGTAGAGCGGCGCGACGGCGAGCGTCGTGCCTCGCGCGTACTTGTGCAGCGCCTCGGCCACCTGCATCGCGAGCTCGCGCGTGGGGACGAGCACGAGGCCGCGCGGCGCCAGGCTCTTCGGCCCCTTGCGCGCGAGCATCTCGATCATCGGCAGTGCGAACGCGGCCGTCTTGCCGGTGCCGGTGCCGGCCATGCCGAGCACGTCGCTGCCCTGGAGCAGCACGGGGATGGCCTCGCGCTGGATGGGGGTGGGTTCTTCGTAGCCGAGGGCGGAAACCGCCGAGACCAGGGCCGGAGACAGTCCGAGGGCGGCAAAGCCCATCGTGGTCTCGGGTTCGGGGTGGGTACTCACCCGTGGATCGTAGCAGGTCGTATTGACGAGCGTTCGCCGCGCTGTCACGCTGCCGGCGTCATGGCTATGTTGATCGACACCGTTCAGGGACTGATGACCGCCGACCCGCGCGGCGAGTGGCTGCCGAAGCTGTTCGGGCAGCTCGAAGACGTGCACTGGGGCGCGCTGCGTGCGCCGGGTCGCATCGTGGCGGGTCCCGCGGCACGGGACGTCGCGCTCGTCGACGGTCCGATGACGCTCGCGTGCCTCGTGGAGACCGACACGCTGTTGGGGGACCCATATTGGCAGAAAAAAACAGATCGGGTAGGCCATCGTTGTTA
>CAYRAE010000278.1:0-5441 GCA_964422175.1 uncultured Luteitalea sp.
GTCCGCTGCTTCTGCTCCACGCCACCGACGACACGGTCATCCCCTTCGCGCACGGTCAGCGCCTGCTCGAGCTGGCCCGTCCACCACGTCGTCTCGTGGCGCTGACAGGCGGCCACGTCCACCTCAACCGAGACGACGCGGCACGCTACATCGCCGCCCTGCGCGAGTTCTTCGGGGACGTATTCCCCTGACGAACGGGCTGACACCGTTCGCCCCATCTCGTAGCCCACCGCGGTCGGGCCCGGAGGGCCGACCCTACCTACGAGCCACAAGGGCAGGCCGACCTACCGATCGCCACAAATGCCAGGGCAGACTCTCCGGGTGGCAGGGCCAGCTCCCTGAGTGGTAGGGCCGGCTCTCCGAGCCCGGCCGCAGGCATAGCGCTCGTTCAGTCGAAGAACGTGCGGCCGTGCCAGGTGCGCGAGGCCGGAGCCTCCCACGCACCGTTCCTCACGCTCGCCACCGACTGCACGGTGTTGTCGAAGACGATGCTGGCCGGCGTGACGCCGCCTCTCGCAGCCGCCTCTGCGAATGCGTCGCGCGAGACGCGGCTGACCCCGTCGTCGGTGCGATAGAACACCGACGCGTGATCGAGGAGCTCGACGCCCAGCTCCTGTCCGAGCCCCTTCATCGTCCTGACGAGGCTGTCGACGGAACATCCGGAGACGCCTGCCGCCTCCTGGTCGACGCCCACGAGCAGGAACTGGTCGTAGCGCAGTTCGCAGGCACAGTCGAGCGGGACACGGTGCGCGTGCCACTCGTCGAGGAACGCGTCGACCGCCGTTAGGAGCGCATCCCGCTCATGAGCGGCGAGCGGACGGGACGCGGCAAACACCCACAGGCGCGCCGAGTCCGGAAGGGAGGTGAAGGGCTGTCTGGGCATGGGAATCGAACCGATCTCAGTCTACCGGTTGCGCCCGACGCCAGGAATGTGCCATGCTGACCCGCCGCTTTTCAGCAGAGTCCCGCATCGATCCCACCAACTTTCTCGTTTCGTATCCAGTAGAGTCGCCCGAGGTGTTGCGCACGCATGCGTGCGTGGTGCACCGGTCTCATGCCAGACGGAGGCCTGGCCAGCCCGTGAGGACGTCGTGAGCGTTCGTTTATTCATCGGAAACCTGCCCTACAGCGCCACTGAAGCCGATCTGCGTGCCCTGTTCTCGGACATCGCAGAACCGCAACAGGTGGTGTTGCCGACCGACCGTGAAACGGGTCGTCCACGTGGATTCGCCTTCGTGGACTTCGCCGAGCGCGAGCACGCCGAGCAGGTCATCAATCGTCACAACGGCCAGCCCTACAGCGGTCGTCCGCTGGCGGTGAGCGAGGCCCGCGCACGCGACGAACGGCCTTCGGGCCCGCGTCCAGGCGGATACGGCGGTGGCGCACCACGCCCCGGTGGCTACGGAGGGGCCTCTTCAGGACCTGGCGGCGGCTTCGGCGGCCCGCGGCCTGGCGGACCACCTCGGCCGTTCGTACCACGCGACCCCGGCGGTCCGCCGTCGGCTGGCGGACCTGAGTCCCGCCGCGCACGCGGTCCAGCCAAGGGGCCGGCTCGCAAGCAGTCCTACGACAAGCCTCGCGGTCCCATCAAGCAGCGGCCCGTCAGTCGTCTCTACGACGACGACGACGAGGATCTGGTGGAGCCGACGGTGGAGTTCGACGATCCGGCCAGCCGAAGCGCCACCGAGGTCGACACCGACACGGACACCGACACCGACGTCGGGGACGACGAAGAGTGAGTCCTCGTCCCGAACGCAGTCCCCGGGCCGGCCGTGGCCGGTCCGGTCCACGCCGCCCCGGCACCCGCCCGCAGGTCAGCAACGCCCGTCGTGCCGAGTTGCTGGCCCGGTTCGAGACACTCACTCCATCGATCGAACCGCGCCGCTTCACCGACCTCATCTCGGTGCCCGAGCTCCTCATGGGCGTCGAGGATCGGCGGTTCGAACACACCACGCCCATCCAGAGCGCCGTGTTCGATACCGTTGCCGCGGGTCACGATCTCGTGGCGTGCGCGGAGACCGGGACCGGCAAGACCGCCGCATTCCTGCTGCCACTGATGCAGCGTCTCCTGCTCGCCAACGCGGAGCGTGAAGGCTCGGCGCGCATCCTCGTGCTCGCCCCGACGCGCGAACTCGCCGTGCAGATCGAAGACGATGTGCAGGGGTTCGGGTATCACACGTCGATGCGTTGCGCGGCCGTGTTCGGCGGCGTCGGCATGGACGGTCAGGAACAGGCCCTCAAGGCAGGCGTCGACATCGTCGTGGCCACGCCGGGACGGCTGATGGATCACCTGCGCGCCGGCATCGCCACGTTCAGCGGCCTCGACGTGCTCGTCCTCGACGAGGCGGACAGGATGCTCGACATGGGCTTCTGGCCCGACGTGAAGTTCATCGCGTCGCAGCTCCCCGCGGGGCGTCCGCGCCAGACGCTCCTCTTCTCCGCGACGATGCCCGAGGAAGTGATGGGCTTCGCGCTGGAGATCATGCAGTCGCCGCGGCTCGTGCAGCTCGGCGTGCGCAACGCACCGGCCACGACGATCACGCACAAGGCGGAACTGCTCGGCCGGCACGAGAAGACGGCGTGGCTCTCGCGCTTCCTGCGGCGCGCGCCCGGACCGACGCTCGTGTTCTCGTCCACCAAGCGCGGCGCCGACCGGCTTGCACGCGATCTCCAGTCGCAGGGCATCCGCGCGGCGGCACTCCACGCGGATCGCACGCAGGCCGATCGGTTGCGGGCGGTCGAGGGCTTCAAGTCGGGCACGCATCGCGTGCTGGTGGCCACCGACATCGCCGCGCGCGGCCTCGACATCGACGCGATCGAGACGGTCGTCAACGTCGAAGTGCCGTTCAACCGCGAGTCGTACGTCCATCGCGTCGGCCGCGCGGGCCGCGCCGGTTCGACGGGCACCGCCATCACGCTGGTGTCTCCAGACGAACGCCAGGACATGGAAGAGATCGCTGACGCGTTCGGGCTCGTGCTGTTCGAGGACGCCCACGCGGAGCTCGTGGCGGCCGGCGAAGCCATCGACACCGACGAGGAGGCGGCGGGCGAGGACGCCAGCGCCGACAGCTCGCCCACCAGTGGTCCCGACGCGGAGACCCGCAAGCGCCGTCGCCGTCGTCGGCGCCGTCCCGCGGACGCCGCTACCGAACCGACAGACCCCACTGCCACGTAGGGAGTTGTGTCCGACCTCCCATGGTCGGGCGCGGAGAACCGACCCTACCTGCCGCCGCGGTGGGTAGGACCGGCGCTTGCTTCGCCGCTGGTGGCAGGGCCGGCTCTCCGAGCCCGGCCATACGCCATGTGCATGCCACCGTCACAGCGTCAGCGGGATCGTTTTCGCGGTGGGAATGTCGCGCGCAGCCAGAAGAGGACACGGCCCAGGCCCCAGGCGACGAGCATCACCACCACGACGCCGAGCACCACGAGCAGCATCAGCCGACCCACGACCATCTCCGGAAACGCATGCCGCGATCGTACTCTCGCCGCAACGCCGTCAGCGAGGTTGCAGAGGATGGAGGCAGGGGTTTCACCCCCTGGCAAACGGGCGCGGAGTAGAATGACGGGATTGCCGGGCGGCGCGATTCGTCCCGGGGCATCAGCAGCGAGGCGCGCACCGCACGTGGAGTATCTGATTCGGCACTACGGACTCGAACAGGGTGCCCTCGAAATCGAGTACATCGAGGAGTACTTCGGCGAGTTTCCTCGCCGCAAGACGGTGACCGAGATCACCGGCCGGCTCGCCGACCGCGAGCATCTCATCGTCATGGCCGTCGCGGCCCTCCCGCACGACCCCGGTTCGCTCGTTCCCGTGGCGTACAAGGTGTGCCACGAACTGTTCGCCCACGAGTCGGATCCGCGGCTGGCCGACCTCGCCGCGCAGATCGAAGACGTGGTGGACTTCGACGGACGCCGTGTGCTCTACAGCTGGATTGGTGGCACCCGCATCGACTGGCGCGGCCAGGGTCAGTTCCGCGCGCTCACCGAGGAACAGGAAGCGTGGGCGGTGAGCGCGGGCTTCGACGAAGTGGTGGTCAAGACGAAGAACCGGCACTACGAGATGCGCAGCACGCTCGCCAATCTCCACTTCAACGTCGTCAAGTACGCCGCCAACCCGATCGAGGTGCTGGAGTCGAAGGTGTTCCTGAGCAAGTCGCTCGGTCCGCACGTCCTCGACCTGCACCGCAGTGCACGCACCCGTCTCGAGGGCGGGGCGCGCTGAGCCCGGCGGAGACACCGCATCCCATGAGTCACGCGCGCCTGCATCGCACCATCGGCGTCAAGGTCGGTCACGTCCAGGTCGGAGGCGGCGCCCCGGTCGTGGTGCAGTCGATGACGAGCACCGACACGGCGGACGTCGAGAAGACGACCGACCAGATCGTCGCGCTCGCGGCCGCCGGTTCGGAGATCGTGCGCGTGACGGTCAACGTACCCGACGCCGCGCAGGCAGTCCCGGAGATCAAGCGCCGGCTCCTCGATCGCGCGTGCACGGTCCCGCTCGTCGGAGACTTCCACTACAACGGGCACCTGCTCCTGACGCGCTACCCCGCGTGCGCGGCGGCGCTCGACAAGTACCGCATCAACCCGGGCAACGTCGGCACCGGCGCGCGTCGCGACGAGCAGTTCGCGATGATCTGCGCCGTCGCGCGCGAGCACGACAAACCGGTGCGTATCGGCGTCAACGGCGGCTCCCTCAATCAGGAGCTCGTGATGCGCCGGATGCAGGAGAACACCGATCAGGGGCTCGGGCGGTCGTCGGACGACATCATCAACGACTGCATGGTCGAATCGGCGGTGACGTCGACGGACCTGGCACTCGAGGCCGGTCTGCGCGAGGACCAGATCATCATCTCGTGCAAGGTCTCGCGTCCGCTGTATCTGGTGGACGTCTACAGGAAGCTGGCGAAGGCCACGCGCCAGCCGTTGCACCTCGGCCTCACCGAAGCCGGCATGGGCATCAAGGGCCTGGTGTGGTCCTCGTCGGCCATGGGCCTGCTGCTGCACGAGGGCATTGGCGACACGATTCGCGTGTCGCTCACGCCGCGTCCCGGCGGCGATCGTTGCGAAGAGGTCTACGCCGCGTGTGAGCTGTTGCAGGCGCTCGGGTTGCGGGCGTTCAGTCCCAGCGTGACGGCGTGTCCGGGCTGCGGACGCACGACGAGCACCACGTTCCAGGAGCTGGCCGAGCGCATCCAGGGCTACATCCGCGACAGGATGCCCGACTGGAAGCGCGAGTACGACGGCGTCGAGACCATGACGCTCGCCGTGATGGGATGCGTGGTGAACGGACCCGGCGAATCGAAGGCTGCCAACATCGGCATCTCTCTGCCCGGCACCGGCGAGGCGCCCAACTGTCCCGTGTTCATCGACGGCCGTCACGCGATGACGCTGCGCGGCACGTACGAAGAGCTGTCGGAGCAGTTCCAGCGGCTGGTCGAGGA